>JBAUVX010000327.1:0-9552 GCA_049583465.1 Waddliaceae bacterium
CTTCTCGATTTTGGAGAAAATTGCTAGCTCATACGGTGTGTGTCAAACTGAATATGGAATTAGGCAACGAGCCTTTACAGTTTGAAGGTCTCATAACGCATTAACAATTCGCCCATGGGGTGAATTATGAATGTTGAACAGGCGGCGGGCGTTGTTTGCGGAGGCACGGGCGATTTCTTCGAGGGGAAGATCTTGTGCTAAGGCAATGACTTCGGCAGTCTCGACCAAATACGAGGGTTCGTTCATTTTTCCTCGATGGCTTTTAGGAGCCAAGTAGGGGGTATCCGTTTCAATTAAAAGTTGGTGGAGGGGGGTGTTTTTTGCCACTTCGCGCAGCTCTTCGCTTTTTTTGAAGGTGACAATTCCACTTAATGATAAATACCATCCCCGTTCAAGTACTTGCTCAGCTTCTCGAGTATTTCCTGTAAAACAGTGCAAAACTCCGGGAGCGTGTTTGCCGTTTACCATGTACTCGACATCTAAAATCTCGAAAAACTCTGCAAATGCATCTCTACAGTGAATCACAACGGGAAGTTGACATTCGAGTGCTAGATGCAAATATTTTTTTAGAAAATGCTTTTGAGTGGAGGGTGGGGAGTGCTGATAATGATAATCAAGACCGGTTTCTCCGACGGCGACTAAGTCCCCATGACGAGCATGATGAGCCATGAGAGGAAACAGCGCCTCTCCTTCTTTTTCAACATCATGAGGCGTTGTCGCAGCAGCGTTGTATACCCACGAATATCTTTTTGCAAGTGTCAACCCCTTCTCTAAGGTGTTGGCATCGGTGCAAATGTTGACGACGGCAGCGATGCGAGCCTCTTTTGCCCTTTGCAGGATATCCTCGATATGATCGTAGACCAAGGAACTTGTGAGATGCGCGTGCGAGTCAATGAGGTCCGGCGTCATGTTTGCCTGATTTTTTCGGAATTCGCGATGACTTTTAATAGAATAAGACTACTGATAGCTGCAAAAAAACACCACACAGAAGTGAAGGTCATTGACCATAACACATAAGAAACGAGAAAAAAAAATGAAACCGGAAGGCCAAACATCCAAAGTTTCTCTACACTGGAAATTAACAATGGGAAGACCACAGGCAGGGCATAAAACAGATACTGATAGAAGGGAACTCTCCCGCCCTCGTAATCGATGCTTCGTCCCGCAATTTTCGGGGAGGGTTCAAATTGTAAAAGGAATCTCATGTTGACAAAGGAAATGTAGAGGCCGATGACAAGACAAATCCAACAAATTATTTTCCGCCACCGGACTTTTTCCGGGATCAAGACTGCAAGAGGAATCCAGGTTGGCCAAATCACCCAAGCACTAAAGAGAAAAAGATAGCGGCCGAGATAACTGCAAAAGAGAGACTCGCACTCATCTCCTAAGTGCAGCCAAACAAATCCTTCGGGGATTTGTTGAATGCCGAAAAGAACAGGAATTAAGGCAAGGAACATTAACGACCATTTACTCATTTTCTTTAATGAGATAATGCCGATTGTTCCAACAACTGCGCCTACAGTAAAACTCGCATCGGCAGAAAAACACATCAAATTCGTCCAAAATTTTGTAAAATCATTTGCGGCAGCAGTTTTCCACACAATCCGGGTTTAAATTCATCTATAGGAAGACGAGGCAATTCCGTAAAGATTTTATTCTAACCCACATTCCGCATGTTGCGGGAGGTGATTTCAATAGATTTTTGATTCTAAGTGGGTTACAAAATCGAAGCTTGGTCTGTAGTCACCAATCGAGATTTTGCAACCCACTTAGAATCAAAAAGATGAAGAAATCGCCCGCGCAACATGCGGAATGTGGGTTCTAACCGCAGCTTGAATTGCTACCCTGCTGCTACAGTGCTTTGAACCATGCCAAAAAGAATGATTGGAGTAAAAAACCGTCCATATGATATAGGAGATATCAGTTATTCTTTTAAAAATGGAGGGAGCATGTATCAGAAGGATCGCGTAAGCTTGTTCATCATAGGAGCAGCCGTTTGGTTTGCACCGGCCTTATCTCAATTACATGCTCAAGAGCAGCAGAATCTCAACCAATCCTTTTACTCTATCGATTCCCTTGAGGCCAATGATTCAGGTTCCACAGGACATCCGACGACTAACAATTCCTTCTACCGCCCTAGTGATACAGAAAATCTCTGCTATCAACATCCCCCCCCTGATGTTCCTTATTACCCAAATTACCCAAACGACGCTGAATACGCTATGAACCCTTATCATTATCCCGGTTATGAACCTCAACCTTGTTATGGTGATCCGGGTTATAACTCTCAACCTTGTTATGGCGAACCTCATCCCTATGTCGATCCCGCTTGCGAGCTGCAGCCCCCCCCTGTTGACTATTCCATGTATCCCCTAGAGCAGGGTTATGCACCGGAACCTTCCGACCCGCCCTGCGGCAATTACCCCCCTTATGGCGATTATCAAAGGCACCCCTATCAATATGCCGATTCCCGCCGTTGGGATCCTTCCTATTGTCAGGAATATCCACAACAGTCTCCTTGCGCACCTCCCCCTTGTTTCCGGGAATATCCACAACAGCCTCCTTGCAAACCTTCACCTTATTTCTCGGATTGCTGCTATGCTCAGCCAATGGAGCCTTGCTCTCAAAGGCGCCGCAAGGCTTGCGGGCTTATCATTGATGCGGAAGGATTGTATTGGACAATCTTTCAAACAAACCTCGACTATGCCGTCGATGCCGTCGACGAGGATCCCTCTTCGAATATTCTTGGACCGGGAAAAACACACTTTCTCGACTATGACTGGAGATGGGGAGGAAGAGGGTATTTGGGAATACAAAATTGTGGTTGGGAAGTCAAGGGAGGCTATACCTGGTTTGAAAGCAAAGCTTCAGGAAAAACGATCGCGAAGCTTCCCGATATGATCCTTAAACCCTCGCTTATTCATCCCTCAGTTGACAGAGAATTCGCCGAAAGAGCTTTTGGCGATCAGTGCCTTAACTACCAAATCGTCGACCTTCTCTATGGAAAAAATCTTTACCTTTGCTGCAACTCCCTCACCCTTTATCCCTTCTTTGGAGCACGTGGTTTGCGGCTAAAACAAGAGATGACCGTTCGCTATCGCGGAGAAGATTTTTTCGACGAAACTACGAAAGTTAACTGGCACTCCCTTTTAAAAGCCGCCGGATTGCATGCAGGATTGGATTACTATTTTGCTTATGGTAGCTGCGGTGGATTTTTTGGAAGTTTTGCAGGATCGGTGCTGGTCGGCCGCACTGATAACCACCATTTGCAGCTACTTCTCAATGAAGAAGAGGGCATCCAGGAAACAGAAATCAACCTCAAAGAAAGACAATGCATTCCTATCGCCGGATACCATCTTTCTGCGGGTATTTTCCTGGCGACGTACGACTGCTGCGGTGATTCTCTTTTTAGATTAAAACTTGGCTATGAACTCAACGAATGGTTTCAAACACCGCAACTGCGACGATACAGTGGTGGAGAAGGAGAGGCCGTATCGAATTCCGCAACTGCAGGAAGCATTGGCCTTCACGGGGGCTTTGTCAGCGCAGAATTGACTTTTTAATGTGTGCTTTGGAAAAGATAAAACGGATTTGCAGACTTCTTTTTCTCGCAAAGATGGCGGCATCGGAAATCGTTCCGGTCTTGGCGGAGCGGAAAGATTCAAGAGAGAGGAAAAAGACATCCACCTTTTTGTCCAAAACTCCCGTTATTTAATCTCCTAGAAAGCGATGGGACTGAGAGCCTCTCGAAGATGTCTTTTTCTTAGTCTTTTTATCACATTGATGTCGTGGGATGGCGTGAAAGGGCAATCATGTACTCCTTACGACTATGCTCATGATTGGCAGTTCCTTTGTCCCTGCCACCTATTCTATGGAGCAGAAGGCCTTTATTGGACAATTTTTCAAACAAACCTTGACTATGCCGTTAGCTTTAAGCGGAATCAAAGCCTCGAATTAAAAAAAACTCATTTTTTTCATCATGATTGGAAGTGGGGAGTCCGCCTCTGGATGGGTTGGAATTGGGGGTGCAACTGGGAAACTCGTTGGATTTATTCCTGGTATTTAAGCAAAAACCGCGGAAGCAAAGAGAGCAGCGATTCCACCTGCGGCTTGAAAGGGTCCCTTCTCTATCCTACTAAAGAAAGAACACCTATCAAAAGAGCCTCCGGCTATAACCAGATAAAATATCAAACAGTCGATTGGGAGGCCGGAAACGTCTTGTCTTTCTGCGGCCATACATGGATCTTACGTCCTTTCATTGCTTGGCGATTTTTAAGGCTGGAGCAAACCCTAAAAGTCAATTATAAATGCAGCGGCTTTCTTTGGAAGCGATTCGATATCGTCAAGTGGAAATCGCGCCTCAATACGATGGGTCTGCATGGTGGTGTGGAAATGAATCTTCGTTGCGCCAATGGTCTTGGTCTCTATGGCACCCTTGCAGGTTCCCTCTTAGGAGGACGCACGCGCAACCGTCATTGGCAAGGAGAAACAAAAGGTCATAAAAGAGAAAAAAAAGGCCGCAACGGCAAACCGGTAATCGATGACATCAATTTAAGAGAAAAGCGGCATGTGGCCATCCCTGAACTTGATCTCTCTGCCGGTTTCAGCTGGGACTACGATGACAGGCACTGCGTCCTCTACAAGCTAAAACTTGGCTATGAACTGGAGAACTATTTCCTCGTTCCTCAACTTCGGCGTTACCAGGGCGGAAGCGGGGCCGTTTCCAATTCAGCAGATGCAGGACAGATAGCGTTTCACGGCGTAACCTTTAGCGCTGAAATTTACTTTTAACCGTCTCTTTTTCCCAAATTGCTACCCAAATCATTAGCGGGGAGATTAAGGTACGCTATCTCACGTTTTTAGCTGAAGCGTGAGCAGCTTATGCCCAAACAAATCCAATTCTTAAGTTTGTTTGGGTATAATTTGGGTCTTTTCATTGTAGCGGTCAACGCTAATTCATCGATTCCGATCTTTGCCAAATAATCGGTCCCCAATGTTTTGGGCGATCCTTGTTGCACCTTCCTCGATAATACGGACTACTATTGTTTCAGCGGCAAAGGCATAGATTGCGGCAATCATTACCCCCGAATCTGCTCGAACATTGTCAAAGTAGTCCCCAACCCTTCCGGTGCCTGTCCTCAACCAAGCAGTAATGCAAGCTCCTATAACGCCGCCGCCTGTGATAGCAAGAACAACAAGAGCCACTGCCGCTACATTAGAGGCCACTAGTGTTGCTGCATAGGCACTTCCTATTGTAACGGTTGAAGAGCCTGTCAGGCTAAAAAAAGCCGCTGCATTTACGGATGTGTGATCGACTGCAGCTCTCGGGTTAAGTGATGCTCCTTCTAAACTTACCATAATTTTATCTCCTTCTTCAATACATGGATGTCAATGTTTTGTGTTATACTCAAGCAGCGGAAATCCTATCAAAGCTGCGTCAAGAATTTGTAAAGATTACATGAAAGTCCGTTAAAGATCAATTGAGGATTAGCACGCCGGGTATTCCCGTAAAATATTTTTTTTGAGTTGGAATTTGACACATTTTAGAGCTGCGTACACCCGGAGCAGATTGGCACTAGCCGCTAAGAGAATGGCAATGCTTTTTTTACATCGGACCCGGCTCGAAGCATGCCCTACATTGCTCCGATAATCGTTCCCATGATAATAAGGGTAAGCAACATGCATCCGGCGTGAATAAATAAAACCTTCAAAGGACGCCTCTCCCACAATACGCCGGAAAATTGTGTGGGGAGAACAAATCCTAGCCAAGCCAGCACTCCCACGCAAGCGCCATTATATGCTGTCTTTTCATTACTCTCGCCAAAGTAATGAATAAAGACCGCAAGAACAAAAGCCATTACAACAGCGTTTGCGATAGATCCCAGCCATGCCTTTGCATGGCCTGTTAACTCTTCCGGGCGATAACCCATATTTTCCACCCAGATTTGGCCAAAAAACTTTGGTGAATACCAAATGCCTCCAATGGCCATGTAGACTACAACCGCAATGATGACGGCAACGTAGTTGACCTCCACTAACATCATAAATCTCTCCTTACTCATTTTATCGCATCCATGCTAAAAACCCGGGTTAAAAATCTCTCATAACATTTTCAAGTTTTTTTTCCACGATGTCTTTACGCTATCTTTACATATATTTTTGAGAAATGCTATCTTGTTTTCAAAAAATGGAGTTAAATTTTATGGCTGCAAGAAAGACGCTTCCCTTACTCTTAGCCCTGTTCATGGTGACTCATACAAACGGAGCCGCGAATACGGACAACACAATGGCTCAAGAGATATTAACCTACTGGTTTGGGACGTTGACCGATCCCGCGGATGATTCTCCAAAAGAGAAAAGGGATGCCTGGTTCGCTGGAGGCCCTAGGGTTGACAAAGAGATTAAAACCCGGTTTGAACCCCTCGTGCAACGGGCCGGAGCACAAGAGCTCGAGGGCTGGTCAACAACTGCCCGCGGCCGTCTTGCACTCATCATTCTTCTCGATCAATTTCCCAGAAATATCTATCGAGGAACCCCCCATGCATTCGCCTTTGATTCGTTGTCGCTAAAGCTCGCTAAAGAAGGGATAGAATTAGGACAAGACCGCCTCCTCTTTCCTGTTGAACGTATGTTTTTTTACCTTCCTTTTATGCATGCAGAGGATAAGGAGCTCCAAGAGTTTTCGGCTGCCTTGTACGAAGAGCTTCTCCATGAAGCTCCCAAAGGGCTAAAAGAGCGATTTGCCCGCTCCGTACACTACGCCGATCGGCATCGGGAAATCATTGACCGATTTGGCCGCTTCCCGCACAGAAATGCCATCTTGAGGAGAGAATCAACGCCCGAGGAGCTTGACTTTCTCACTCAACCGGGCTCTTCTTTCTGACACATCTAAGGATCTGGATAGGTATGATGAAACGAAATGGATGCTTGCTTATCCTCTTGGCACTTTCTTTTTTTCCCGTTTATGATCTCTGCAGCACCGAGGTTGCATGTGAAGGGGGAGCTTACTATGCGAGGCAAAGATCATGCCCTTCCAAGAGCACGTTCTGCGGGTGGGGACAAAGGGCTCAATTTGCCTATCGCAAACAGTATCGCAATTTCGGCCAGACCGATCGTCTCTATCTGGCACAGGGAACGTTGTCCGGAAGCGACCCGTTTGATGATCGAGTGAAGATTCATTATAGAGAAATGGATGGTGAATGCTGGTTGACCTATTGCTGCCGCCAAGGGAACTGGCAAATCGCTCCTTTATTGGGATTTGGAGTCTATTTACGATGGGAAAAACGGGTCAAACCGTTCACCTGCCACTTGGACACGAACTTTCTCTACATTCCGTTTGGGGTACAAATTCACTATTCCTTCCTTAATCATTTTAGTGTAGGGGCTCAATTTAAGGCAGATTTCATGGCCTTTACGTGGTGGAGGTACAGGCATTCATTACTTTCTTCAAAATTTCATCAGCTGCAAAGAAGGGTGGGCTGTGAAGTGAAGGGCTGGCTGTGTTATGATTTTTCGAGTCGGTGGTCTGTCGCATTGACCCCGGCATTCCGCTATCTGGATCTCCATTATCCGAGCAGGATGGCTTGGAGTCCGGAAGAAAAACACCTGTTCTATTATGGAATCAACATTGGAGTCGTGTATTGCTACTAACGCCGAGTTTACCATTTTGGATCGCTCTCTGGAGTCTAATCTGCAGTTTTTCGAGTTTTTATGCAGAAACAGCCTCTACACAAGAAGGTGTTCACTCTCTTCTTTCCGAGGTTTCTCTTAGCAATGGAACAAAGCAACGCTTAAGTGGAATTTTAGAGAAGATTAAAAGCATAGAGAGCGAGAAGAGCAGGCATCATCTGTATTTTGAATTATGCCGCATGCTTGCCTATGCGCGGGATATTCCCCTTTTTTCCACAGGCACTTTCTTGGATAAGCAGTTGCAAGTCATCGACGTCGCAGCAACAGCATTAAAGCAAGGCGAAAGGCTAACCCTTGCCGACTATCCGCAAAATGCAACACGATCCTACATTCGATTTATTTTCGATGTAGACAAAGTCAAGCCCCCCTTCCCCTCCTCTTTCAGCAAGCAAAAGCCCATTGCTGTTTTTAAGACTGAACCTCCAAGGATTCGTGAAATTTTAACTTGGGAAATCGCTTGCCTGTTTGGAATCGAAGAGGTTTTCACTCCGGCAATAGAATTGATATTAGATGGAAAAAGGGGAGAGGTGCAACTGTTTCAGTCGAACGATTTAACACAGCAACAAAGTTATGATGAAAGCCTCTATGAGCTTGTGACCTATGATTCTTTTCTAAAATGTGCTTTGGGCGTTCTTTTGTTTGCTTTAGAAGATATCCATAATGAAAATTGCTATTTTCAATTTCATAAGGAGGGATACCTTCAAATGGGAATGCATGATACCGTGGCTGCATTTTGCCGTACGACATTTATCCCTCATCACAAAGATCCAAGTTACCCGTCAATGCTGACACCATATAGTTGGATAGGCTGGGATTTCCCTCAAATCGATCGCAAAATTTCAAAAAAATTTGTCCGACAGCTTGCCAACTTGATTGAATCATGGCCGGAACGCATGCAAGCCTTTCGAGACTATCTTGCCCATCCCATGACCCCGCGTGCACTATCAAAGAGTCAAGCTGATGGGATCATCGAGAGATCCCGGCTGTTATATGATCTAATTCGACAAAATCCTCGCCAACCCGTCCGCACATGGCATGAAGCCGTGGTCCCCCGTTTCCCTCTTGTAGAAAAAAAACTCAAGACATTCATTCCTAATCGGAAGACGACGTGGTTGTTATTTCGGCTGCATTGGGCGCCTAGATCTGTGTATGAAGACATCCCCTTGCATCGACGCCGTGAATTTAAAGAATGGCTGCATCATTTTTTGACAGACTGCGGAATGTGAACTGTTTTGCCTTCGTGTCGGTATCGGTAGCCAAACAGCCGTTTTTTTAAGTCTTCGGCAAAACGAAGAATGACTGTATCTTCTTCACAATTGAGGCGCGTGTTTCTTCTTAAACAACCATCCGCACCCTCGCCTCTCTTTTGCCGCCGCGGAATTTTGATGTTGTAGAAAAATTCTTCGTCTCTTGACCAATAATGATTGATTCGAATCTCGTCTACGCTGATGTAAGGAGAACGGGGCCCATCAAAATGGACCATATCTTCATTGACTTGATAATAGCCGGGATGAAAATGGCAATAATGAGGACTCCTGCAGGATTTGACAAGAGAGGGTTTAACGATGCTTTTAACGTGCAAATTTTCTGAGTGATCTTTTGGTGCTTTTAAGGTGAGCCGTTCGATCATCAGCTCGTCATTGCCGATCCGTTTCACCCCGGAAGTCCCAAACATCAGCCAATTGACACACACACCGGAAAATTGGTCATACTTTTTAAGAAATTGACGCCATTGGAGAATTGCGATTTTGCGATTTCGGTTGATAATGCGCAGGTACTAGTTTCACCACTCATTTAAAGCATGGTTGTTAGTGTAAAACACAGAGACACAGAGAGCACAGAGAGAAAGGACGGGGGCAGTTC
>JBAUVX010000328.1:0-2628 GCA_049583465.1 Waddliaceae bacterium
TAGCTCATACGGTGTGTGTGAAACTGAATATGGATTTGGGCAACGAGCCTTTACAGTTTGATGGTCTCTTGAAGCATTAATAATTCGCCCATGGCGTTAGCTCATACGGTGTGTGTGAAACTGAATATGGAATTAGGCAACGAGCCTTTACAGTTTGAAGGTCTCATAACGCATTAACAATTCGCCCATGGGGTTAAATTCTTGATTTACACAAACCCCCAATGATATATTCACTCAAAGTCTTTTTCATCCTCTATGAAACTTTTTGCACCGGGAATTGCTTCGAAGGCTTCTTTTACTGTGTCAGGGAGTTCATCGTAGTCCCCGATTTCAAGAGCAAAAGTTTTGCCTTTAAACTCGATATCTTGAGATTTTTTAAGAGATAGGTAGATGGGGTTTTCTTCCAGAACTTCTGAGCGTTGAACGATTTGTAATAATTCCCGTGTATTGAAGACTTCGTTTATTCCGGGTTCATCTTGCTTAGCTTTTCTGTGTTTTTCGAGACTTTTAGCCAAATGTTGCATGTTATCGGGTTGTCGTGCTTCTGCCCTTTCTTGTGTCTGCTCGGCTTTTTTCAATTTTGCCCTCCCTTTTATTAACTGATCTTGGAAGTCGTTCCCAGCCGCAGGAGAGGCAGGGGCTTTTGGATGTGGAGGGGGTAAACCGGCTGATTGCTGTAGCGGAGGGGGTACTGGAGCGTCGGGCGTGGGTGCATTTGGTTCTTTTCCTGGAAGAGTTGCCATGGGTATTGGTCCCGAGCTTGGTGCATTTTTTGGTTGTGATTCTGGAGGAGGGGGTGGGGGGGTTAATTCCCCGTCTTTCATCATTTGCTCCACTATTTTTTCCGTAGATGGCGGGCCTGCTGGAGGTGGAGGAGAACCAGCTGCTACTGGGGGTGGAGGAGGAGGGCCTGCTGCTGGAGGTGGAGCTGGAGAACCAGCTGCTGCTGGGGGTGGAGGAGGAGGGCCTGCTGGGCGAGCTGGGGGTTGAGCTAGCTTGTTTCCGTTGAGTACAGCTGCAAGCTCTCCATTTGATAAATTTGATGATGCTACTGGTTTAGGGATTGGTTGATGAGGCGGGTTTGGTGGTTCTCTAAGTTGTGACGGTTGCCGGACATTGATTTGCAGTCCTGGCTGTTCTCCTTCCGGTTTTCCAGGTTGAGGCTTCTGCTGTTTTTTCCCTGAATCTACCGGTAGGTTAAAGTGACGATTAAATACTGTGTTTATTTTTTGCACCGCATTTTTAATTGCTTTATCTTTGCCATCGGGATCAAATTTTCTGATATCGTGGTTGTTTTTCAAGTCTTTGATGGTCATTCCGGACTTGCTCCATTCGAGAGCCTTGAAGTTGTCTCCAAGAGACTTTATCGCATCCGCACCTATGTCGTTGACCAGCTTTTTGACGTGTTCTGCAGTAAAAGCCCCTTTTGTTGCTTCTACTGTAATGGTATAAGTCCGGCCGCCAATTTTAGCAGAGACGGAAAAAGTCTCTCGATCGTTGTCTTGAGACTCTCTTTGCTGCACTTCTCCTAATTCATCAAAGGAAGCGCCGCTTACTGGATTATTCCCGTTTACGGATTCCATAATACATCCTTTTCTAGCTCATTATTCATTATTATATAGACTTTAAGTTCTGTTTAATTATTATAACAAATTTTTTATTTAATTTATCGGTTTTTAGCATTTTTTTATTCTGACATAAACAATTCTAGTAATGTATTAGATTCTCTCATCTAATGAAGAGAGAAAACGCAGAGCGGAAGGAATAAAAGGTAAAAAACCTCTTTGAATATCATGTGCCCCCGGACTCCAAAAGGTTTGACTTCATTGGATATCTTTTTTTTGATAACATGTGCCTTTAACTCGACTTTGCAAAATTTTTGAACTCATCTGCAGAGAGAGACTTCATCCGGGTAAATGAATTTTTTAGGAAGGGTGGTAAATAAAACCCATCCTTCACAATTCATTACGCCTGATTTTGTCTCTCCCGGCATCTTCATCCAAAAATTTTGCAAAGTCGAGTTTAACGAAAGTTTTTACACTATTTAAGCAGGGTCTATCTATGAAAATGTATGAAGATCAACTCATTGTGATCACAGGAGGAGCAGGTTTTTTGGGCTCGAGCGTGGTACGCCACCTAAACGATAGGGGGGTGAAAAACCTAGTCATTGTCGATCATTTAGGCCACTCTGAAAAGTGGAAAAATCTCGTCGGAAAATCGTTTGTTGATATCGTTCCTGTCGATCGTTTTTTTCGTTGGCTTGAAGGAAAAGAATCGGCAATTGAAGCCTTTATCCATTTGGGAGCCTGTTCAAGTACCGTCGAAAAAGATGCAGAGTTTTTGCTGGAGAATAACTATCGCTTTAGTATCCGCCTAGCGGAATACGCCCTAGAAAACAATCATCGGTTTATTTACGCATCGTCAGCAGCAACCTATGGCGATGGCTCAAGGGGATTTTCCGATGATCATCATGCGTTGGATGCTCTCGTACCTCTCAACATGTATGGGTATTCCAAGCACCTTTTTGACCTTTGGGTAAAAAAAATGGGAGTTTTAGATCAAGTAGTGGGTCTGAAATATTTCAATGCCTTCGGTCCTAATGAAGCTCATAAAGAAAGGATGGCTTCC
>JBAUVX010000329.1:0-7560 GCA_049583465.1 Waddliaceae bacterium
GTGCGGAATGTGGGTAGTATTTTCAATACAATCCCTTTTACGATCGTTCAACCCCGGGAGCTTTCGCGCGGCCCAACCTCTTAATTTAAGCTTGACAGAACACTAGGTCGCGTGTTGGTATTTTTCGCAATGTAGGCAGCATTGCTGTTTGTTAAAGAATCCGTGTACCTAACAGGAAGATTTCGGCTGAGATGCCCTTAGAAGGCTTCAGAGCGACGGTCGAGAAGATCGAGAAGGTGTCAGATGTGGTGTTTTCTCACAAAAAGTCTAAGAGCACTTCCATAGCCCATTCATTCTTTGCTTTGCCCATTTTGTTTCCTCTCTAGACCCTGTCACCAACTCAAAAAATTATTTTACTGGAATGCCTGAATCCGGGTTTAAAGACTTGCTCTACAAAAGGCAACAGGGTAAAATGTTCCACTGCTCGCGGGCAGCTTCCAAAATGACACCCTTTTTATGAACCTATTGAATTTACGGATAGGTTCTGAGTTTGAATGTGTATATGAACCTATCTCACTAAACCATTTTTGCCGATTTCTTGCCTCTTGGGCTGATTTTGCGCTCAATTTTTCACTCAACTTTCAATAAGTTGAGATCAAAATTCATCACAAAATCACCCTCAAGATCCAAAAAATCGGCTGAAAAGCGTTTAGTGAGATAGGTTCATATTCAATTCTTTTTGATGGTTTTAAGCATGATAAATAAGATAACAAAACTGTTTTTAGCAAGCTCAATTTTTGCCTGTGGAGCCCTTTTATTTAGCTTTCAGTCAAATCCTGTTGTTGATGATCCATATGTGTGGCTTGAACAGATGGATTCCAAGGAAGTCCAAGAATGGATTTTAAAGCAAAACGAGATGTCCAATGAATATTTTGATTCTCATTCCGAATTAGACGGAATTAAACAAAGACTTCATGAAATTGCTGATTTAGATAGTGTTGGATTGCCCAAACAAAGAGATGAACGCTTATTCTATTTCATGCAGAAGAAAGGAAAAGGCCAAAAGACTCTGGTTGTACAGGAGCCTAGTGGGGCGATCCGTACACTGGTCGATCCAAACCTCATGAACTCGGATGGTCGTGTTTCCTTAACCCGTTTTCAAGTAAGCAAGAGCGGCAAGCATCTTGCTTTCGGTTTATCCGAGTCCGGCAGTGATCAGCAAACATGGCATTTTCTTGATCTTAAGTCAGGAGAAAGACTCTTTGACAAACTTGAGAAGGTCAAGTTTTCACTTCCGGTCTGGTCTAATGATGATCAAGGGGTCTATTACGTTCGGTTTATGGACAGCAGCAACAAGGTACAGGGGATTTATTATCATCGCTTGGGAACTGATCAAAAAGATGATCACATTATTTATCACGATCCGGAACTTACCGGCTGTTTTCTTTATCATCTTTCCGTTGTCTTTGAAGATCGCTATCTGATTATCTGCGTGAAAAAGGGATGCGATCAAAATAATGGTGTTTATTTATTAAATCTTGAATCCAAGGAAATTAAAGAGATTTTTCCTTTCAGTGTTGCCCAATATGATTATATCGATGAATGTAATGGGAAACTATATTTTGTAACTAGCCATGAAGTTAGTAAAAACAAAGTTATTGCTGTTAATCCTTTTTCAATTGAAGGAATAGAAGAGATAATTCCTGAAGGAAAACATCCTCTAAACTCTGCGGCAATGACAAGGAACTCGCTAGTGTGTTCCTATTTTGATGATTGCAAGGCAATGATTAAAATATTCGATAAAAAAGGTGTCTTTAAGCATGATATTGAGCTGCCGCATGCAGGAACGGTAAATGCGGCTACCTCGGACACAGAGTCATTTTTTCTAAGTTTTTCGAATTTTGTCTGTCCCGCCACCATTTATCGGCATGATATTGAAAGGGAGAGCACCGATCTTTTTTTTCAGCCTGAGTTGACCTGGAAGTTAGGGGATTACCTGACGACTCAGGTTTTTCTTCCTAGCAAGGATGGAACAATCATTCCTATGTTCATCACACACATGAAGGGGGTTGAACCTAACGGCGAAACGCCTACACTAATGTATGGCTATGGGGGATTTAATATTCCCATTACTCCCTCCTTTTCCCCTCTAAATCTTGCGTGGATGGAGATGGGGGGTGTTTATGCATCCGTATGCCTGAGAGGGGGAGGCGAATATGGTCCTGAATGGCATAATACCGGCCGCCTGCATCAAAAACAGAATGTATTTGATGATTTTATTTCAGCCGGTGAATGGTTGATTGCGAACGGCTATACAAACTCAAAACATCTCGCCATTACCGGTCGTAGTAACGGCGGGTTATTAGCCGGCGCTTGCTTAGTTCAAAGAGCCGATCTTTTTGCAGCAGTTATCCCTCAAGTCGGTGTGCTCGATATGCTTAAATTTCAGAAATTTACTGTTGGATGGACCTGGATGCGCGAGTATGGCAATCCTGACAATTCCGAAGATTATGACTATCTATTAGGCTATTCTCCCTACCATAATGTCAATGATGGAGAACATTACCCGGCAACCTTGATCACGACTGCAGATCGCGATGATCGTGTCGTCCCATTGCATAGCTTTAAATTCGCAGCTAAATTACAAGAGTCTCAAGGCGGAGATAAGCCAATCCTGCTAAGAGTGTATTCAGAAACCGGACATGGGGCCGGGCGCTCAATCTCCCAGCGGGTAAACGAGTACTCTGAGATTCTCTATTTTTTAAAAAATGAGCTATACCCAAATAAGTCCAAGAATTGGCATTTGGGCAACGCGAAAGCTTCTGTGGTTGGACGACCGTAAGGCGGTGTTAATCGAAATTGTCTCCTGCTATGATTGAAGTGTTGACCAGCATCGGCGATGCATCAACATCTTCGGCATCCATAAAAAAAGCAACTCTTTGAAAATTACATAAAATCTGACTCTGCTCCCAGTCCGGCAGCTTCGTAAACTCCTCCATAAATTTTTCTTGGAGAAGAGTGGGGTTTTGTTCTAAAACTTTATTTGCCTTTTCTTCCAAAACAACAAAAACCTTTCTTTTGTCTTTTTCCGACTTGACGCGCTTTACATGCCCCTTTTTCTCTAGTCGGTCGATAATCTCTGTCACAGTAGCATGGCTCAGCGACACCCTTTTGGCTAAACTGCCGACCGGACAGCTTCCATGATCTGATAAATCTTTCAAAATAAGCAGCTGCGGGCCGGTCAAATCGTATTTTCTTAAAATCTTTTTTGAATTCAGGTCAATCGCCCTGATGATTTTTCTTATCGATTTCAAGACCTCATGACAAATATTGGTTCCGCTTCCCATATGATTACCTTTTTCAACCCATAATCAATAATTATCCATGAAAATCGGTTTCAACACAATTGATATTCATGGGCATATTGATTAGTGGACGAAAAAGAATGCTTTGGCAAACTTCCCTGCTTTTATCTAGACTAAAGTCAGAATAACGCAAGTTTTGGACCGAAAAATGAATGTCTTCCCCCTTTTTCCCCTATTGTATGCTGCCATCTTGGCAGAAAGCATCCGGGTTTAATTCCGCCGAGTATTTGACATAAAAGGCAATATTGTTTAGGGTACTAAATATGTAGAGAAGCCAAATGGGAGCAAAAATTTTATGACAAGTCATGCCTTAGTGAGAAAAAACACCTTTCTTGGCCTATTTGCTGTCGCTATTTGGTCATTTGCAGCACTCTTAGCTGTTGAACTGACTTCTATCCCTACCTTTGAGCTTCTCTTTTGCGAATTTCTGATCGCCTACCTAATTGTGTTCGCGCGATACTCTATCTCCAAAGAAAAACCATCATTTACCAGCTTTAAAAAAAGAGATCTTCTTATCGCATCAGCAGCTCTAATAGCCAACCAAATGTTTTATTACTCCGCTTTCCGCCACTCTCCCGCTGCACAAGTCGATCTCATCAATTACCTATGGCCTACCCTTCTCATTTTATTTTCATCTTTTCTCCCGAACGAAAAATGGTCCTCTTCCTACCTTATCGCTTGCATTTTCTGTCTATTTGGGGTCTACACACTCTTATCTCCCGGGGAGTCTCAAAATTTATCGTCCAATCATTTATTAGGGTATTTTCTAGCTTTTGGAGCTGCTGTCACCTGGGCGCTATACAGTCTTTATTCACGCTACCGCGGGTCATCGAATTCAGCAAGTTGCATTTCATGGGCTTGCGGGCCGGCAGCCCTAGTCAGCCTTCTTATGCACCTTTATTTCGAAACATTTGTCTTCCCCAATCAATACGAAATAGCTTTAATTCTGATCTTGGGTGTGTTTCAAATGGGATTGGCATTTTATTTTTGGGAGAGGGGCTTGAAAAAAGGATGTGTAAAGTCTTTGGGTCTTTCTTCCTACAGTATCCCTGTATTTTCTGTGCTGCTCTTAGTTTTATTCGGAAAAACCGATTTTGAACCTAGAATGATTACGGCCGCCCACATTATCAGTTTATCGCCCCTTTTTCCTCTTTTTGCAGATAAGTTTAAACCGCAGAAACTGCCGACTATCGATAGAAAGCAAAATTCATCGCGATTAGCTGTCCTGAAGAGCGCTTAAGGAAGAGTGGAAGCTGTTTGGGAAATTAGCAGGTCGGCAATCGCTGCAGCTAAGCGGGCAGTGCAGCCGTCTTGATCGTACGGAGGGGATAACTCGGCAATGTCGCAAGAAACTACTTTGCCCGACGAGATGATGCTCTTGATTAAGGGAAGCGCTTTGTCCGGAGAGAGCCCTAGCGGCTGAGGTGCGCTAACTCCGGGAGCACTGCTTGCTGCAAAAGCATCAAGACAGACGGAAAGGTAAATCTCTGCATGCTTTTCAACGATTCTGTCGAAAAATTCCGGTGCGTGTTCGATATCTTTGGCAAAGAGATACTCGACGCCTAAACGATCAGCTTCTTGAAAAAGCGCAGACGCATTGCCCGATTCTTGGATGCCGATCACATAATAAAAAAAACGATCCCTTTGAAGATGGGCAATTTGTTGAAACGGGGTTCCGGAGCTGCCTTTGTTGTTGTTTAGGAGTGGACGCAAGTCAAAATGCGCATCAATGTTTATGATGGCGCACTCGGGATAGTGAGGGGCGATTCCTTGGAAATGCCCCCATGCCAGTTCATGACCGCCGCCAATGACTAAAGGGGTGATTGTTTGTGAATGAAGGCGATCAATCGCCTCTCCAAGGACCTGTTGCGACGCCTCCAAGTCGCCATCGATACAAGTGATGTCGCCGAAATCGTAGAGACTATCGATCATTGAAGAAGAAGAATAGAAGGCTTCACGGAAGGCTGCAGGACCTTGAGCTGCTCCCGGGCGTCCATGATTTCTCTTGACCCCTTCATCACAGGCAAAACCCAATATGCCGACAGGGGCCCGCTTGTGCTTTTCGTTCCACAAGTCGGCGAAGAGAACATGGCCTCGATGTTGAGGGTTTGGAGGGTTGTAACGCGTGCCATCCATAGACAATTTCCTTTCCTATTTCCTTTATCATATCGATATGCTATGAGAAAAGAAAAAGGTGTGCGGAAGATGGGCTACGAACCGATTGAAAACTACGGCGTTATCGGAGATTTAAATACGGTCGCTTTGGTCGGAATGAACGGTTCGATCGACTTCATGTGTTTCCCCGATTTTGATTCTCCCTCCATTTTTGCCGCCCTTCTCGACGATAAGAAAGGGGGGCGTTTTCTCGTCGCACCGACAATGGAAAATCCTCGATTGAAGCAGTTTTACCTTCCCGACACCAATATCCTTCTCACCCGTTTTTTTTGTGAAGGGAGCATTGCCGAAGTTTCAGATTTTATGACCGTCGATGAAAGAGGATCGACGAATATTCTCATCAGACGGGCCAAAGCGGTACGAGGGCAGGTAAAAATTCGGATCGTTTGCGAACCGCGGTTTGATTATGGACGACAGGGGCATCGGACTGAACAAAGAGATGGCCAAGTTTTTTTCATTCCGCAAGGAGAACATCTTCCCACGCTGCGGCTCCGAACGAGAGCCCGGCTCCACATTGCCGATGAAGCGGCCGTTGGAGAGTACACCCTTAGCGCCGGAGAGTCTCTGGTTTTCCTTTTAGAAGTGGCAAAACACGATGAGACCCCCCCCTCGATCAATCCGGATTATAGTGTAGGTGCTTTTAAGGAAACGATGAATTTTTGGCGCAATTGGGTCGGTCGATCCAATTATCGCGGGCGATGGAGGGAAATGGTCAATCGGTCTGCTTTAACCTTGAAAATGTTAACGTCAAAGACCCACGGATCCCTCGTTGCTGCTCCAACATTCGGCCTTCCCGAGCAGGTAGGAGGAGAGAGAAACTGGGACTATCGATTCACCTGGATTCGAGATGCTTCCTTCACTCTCGATGCACTTATCAGCCTTGGCTACACTGAAGAAGCGGCTGCATTTATGAATTGGATCGAAGACAGATGCAATGAGTTGAATCCCGATGGATCATTGCAGATCATGTACGGATTAAATGGCGAGCATGATCTGACCGAAGAAATCCTTCCTCATTTTGAGGGATACAGAGGTTCTTCTCCCGTACGGATTGGAAACGGGGCTTATGGACAGCTGCAGCTTGATATTTATGGAGAGCTAATGAGTGCTGTCTACCTCTACAACAAATTTGGCGATCCCATCTCCATTGACCTGTGGCTGAATTTGACAAGGCTTCTCGACTGGGTCAGTCAAAACTGGAAGAGAAAAGACGAAGGCATTTGGGAAGTGAGGGGAGGGAGGCAGGAATTTTTGTATTCCCGACTGATGTGTTGGGTTGCTCTAGACCGAGGCATCTCTCTTGCACTTGAAAGATCTTTCCCGGCGGAGATCATGAAGTGGAGAAAAGCTCGAGATGAAATTTACCGTGACATTCTCGACAATTTTTGGGATCCCAAGCAGAAATTTTTCGTCCAAACCAAGAGGGGGACTTCTTTAGATGCGTCGAGTTTGCTGATGCCTTTCATGAAGTTTTTAGGACCCAGAGATCCTCGATGGATATCAACATTGCAAGGGATTAAGAACAATCTCGCCGATGATTCTCTTGTTCATCGCTATAATGTTAGCGATTCCGCCTCGGACGGTCTGAGCGGGGGAGAAGGGACATTCAATATGTGCACGTTTTGGTATGTTGAAAACCTATCGAGATCGGGAGACATTCAGCAAGCGCGTTATATTTTTGAGAAAATGCTCTGCTATGCCAACCACCTAGGACTCTATTCTGAGGAGCTTGGTCCAAGCGGGGAGCACTTGGGGAATTTCCCCCAAGCATTTACCCATTTGGGACTGATCAGCGCTGCTCGCAACCTAGACAAAAAGCTCGGATAATGGCTGTCCGTGTTGAAAAATCACATGTGCGCGGGTGGGAGGGGTATTCCCTTTCGTCAGAGGAGATCACTCTTGGAGTAGTTCCTGAGATTGGCGGACGGCTCATCAGCCTCGTGTATCGAGGAGAAGAATACCCCATGGGCGAATTGTTAATGCGTTATGAGACCTTCAAACTGTAAAGGCTCGTTGCCTAATTCCATATTCAGTTTGACACACACCGTATGAGCTAGCAATTTTCTCCAAAATCGAGAAG
>JBAUVX010000330.1:0-6218 GCA_049583465.1 Waddliaceae bacterium
CTCATACGGTGTGTATCAAACTGAATATGGAATTAGGCAACGAGCCTTTACAGTTTGAAGGTCTCATAACGCATTAACAATTCGCCCATGGGGTGAATTGGATTTGGGCAACGCGAAAGCTCCCGCGATCGTCCAAGCCCGGGGTTTTGGCGTCGCCGAAATCCCAATTCTTGAATTTAAATGTGTATAGGTGGAGATGATGATGCAAGGAAATTATGGAAAAAACTCAAAGGTTATCATCGGCAAGCTCCGTGGTGAATTATGCCAAAGCTTGTTTAGAGCCCTATGATGAATTGTCCCCGGCGCGATTCGAACGCACGACCTGTTGCTTAGGAGGCAACCGCTCTATCCTGCTGAGCTACGAGGACTGAGGTAAAAGCGTAAGCAATTTTAGCGATTCTCTCAATACTTTTTGTTCTACAGAGCTCGATTTGAAGGCAAAAATTTAATCCCTTACCGAAAATCGAGGCTTGGCAGATGGGTTTGAAGAAAGATTTTTACGGTAAGTTTGGGCGGCAATTAGGCCGGGAAAAACAGTTTCCACCAGTGTCGTTTCCCGGATTCTATTGATGTCGACGATGACTCTCTTTGTTGCTTCTTAAAGTGAGTAGGCTTATAAAGGGGGATAAGAGAGCCCGGAATGCCGGCTCGAATGAACTGCAGAAGAAGGACAATTAACGATGGAAAAAGCTGATATCGGCCTCATCGGCCTAGCTGTCATGGGACAGAATCTCGTGTTGAATATGAGCGATCATGGGTACACCGTAGCCGTGTTTAACCGAACTGTGGCAAAAGTTGACGACTTTCTTGCCGGACCGGCGCAAAAAAAGTCCATTATAGGCGCACACACCTTAGAAGAATTTGTCGGCCAACTCAAAAGACCTCGCCGTGTGATGCTGATGGTCAAAGCAGGGGATCCTGTCGATCAGTTTATCGAAAAACTTCTCCCTTTGTTGGAAGAAGGAGATGTGATTATTGATGGGGGAAACAGTCGATATACCGATTCGATTCGCCGCACCCGTTTTTTGGATGAGCAAGGCATTCTCTTTATTGGCACGGGAATTTCCGGCGGTGAAGAAGGAGCCCGTTATGGCCCTTCAATTATGCCGGGGGGCAATCCGCAAGCGTGGCCTCTGATAAAGGAGATTTTTCAGTCCATTGCAGCAAAAGCCGACACGGGAGAGCCTTGTTGCGACTGGGTTGGGGAAGAAGGTGCCGGCCATTATGTGAAGATGGTGCACAATGGGATTGAATATGGCGACATGCAGCTGATTGGTGAGGCATATCAGCTCATGAAAGTGGGCCTGGGCTTAGATGCACAAGCGTTACAGGATGTCTTCACCGAGTGGAACAAAGAAGAGCTCAATAGCTACTTGATCGAGATTACCAGTCATATCTTTGCCCACACTGATAGCGATGGACAGCCCCTAGTCGATAAAATTCTCGATGCGGCGGGGCAGAAGGGGACAGGAAAATGGACCGGAATCAACGCCTTGGAGTTGGGAATCCCCCTGACGTTGATTGCTGAGGCGGTATTTGCCCGCTGCCTTTCGGCATTGAAGGAAGAGCGGGTCGAGGCTAGCAAGGTGCTGCAGGGTCCGCAATCCACGTTCGAAGGTGATGCGGAGCAATTTATCGAGTCGATCCGTCATGCTCTTTACGCCTCGAAAATCATTAGTTATACACAGGGATTTATGTTAATGCGCCGGGCAGCCAAAGATTATGGCTGGAATCTGAACTATGGAGGAGTTGCCCTAATGTGGAGGGAAGGGTGCATTATCCGCAGCCAATTTCTTGGAAAAATCAAGGAGGCGTATAACAAAAATCCGACCTTAACCAATCTTCTTCTCGATGACTTTTTTCATCAAGCTGTCCAAAATGCTCAACCCGGATGGCGTCAAGTGGTGGCTAAAGCTGCAGAATTGGGGATTCCCACCCCATGCTTCAGTACAGCTCTTTCCTTTTATGATAGCTACAGAACCGCCCGTTTACCTGCAAATCTTCTGCAAGCCCAACGGGATTATTTCGGGGCCCATACTTATGAGAGAGTGGATGCGCCGCGCGGACAATTTTTTCATACAAATTGGACAGGGACCGGAGGAAAAGTGAGTGCAGGATCTTACAATGTTTAGTGAGAGCCTAATACAGCAAGCCAATGCCTCATTAGAATGTGAACGGCTGCCTTCCAAAAATAAGGCAGTTACAATTAAGCGTTGTTTGATATACAATGCTTCCTAAAATCGCTTGAGTTAATGTTCTCTATGAGATGAAAAAAATTGCTCTACTTGGAAGTACCGGCTCCATTGGAAGCCGCACATTAACAGTCGCACGTCACCTTCCGGATGATGTGCAAGTTGTTGCTCTTGCAGCCAAATCCGATATTGACACACTCGAACAGCAGGCCAAAGAGTTTCATCCGAAATTGATTGCGGTCTATGATTGCGACCGAGCTAAGGAAATCCAAAAGCGATTGCCGCAGATAGAAATTGCCGCCGGTCTCGAAGGGCTCAACGCTGTGGCAGCGTTTTCCGAAGCGAATTTTGTCGTTTCCGCAATTTCCGGCACATTAGGCCTTGCCCCCACTCTTGCAGCAATTAAAGCAGGAAAGGATGTGGGACTTGCGAATAAAGAAGCGCTAGTTTCCGGGGGAGGACTGGTGATGTCCCTGGTTCGGGAAAAGGGTGTTAACTTAATCCCCATTGACAGCGAGCACAGTGCGATCTTTCAGTGCTTAAATGGAGAAAGCCTGTCAACTGTGCGGCGGCTGATTTTGACCTCTTCAGGAGGACCTTTTCGTCGCTATAGCTCTGAAAAATTGCAGCAAGTGACAGTAGAGGAAGCATTGTCCCACCCCACCTGGAAAATGGGGCCTAAAGTGACCGTTGACTCTTCGACTCTTATGAATAAGGGATTGGAGCTGATCGAAGCCCATTGGCTGTTTTCTATGCCGACGGAAAACATTGAGATCATCATCCATCCCCAAAGTATTATTCACAGTATGGTCGAGTTTTTCGATGGTGCGATCATGGCGCAAATGGGTGTTCCGGAAATGGTCATCCCTATCCAATATGCTCTGACCTATCCCCAACGCAAACAGGGGTTGGTTCAACCTTTCGATTTCGCATCCCATGGAACTTTACAGTTTTTTCAGCCCGATGTTGCTCGATTCCGCTGTCTTCGCTTGGCTTTCGATGCCATAGAGCAGAAAGGAACCCTTCCCTGTTATATGAATGCCGCGAACGAGGTTTTGGTCAATCGCTTCCTTCGAAAAGAGATTTCCTGGATGGACATTTCTACAAAATTAGAAGATCTGATGCATCGGCATCGCAATGAAAAAGCCGCCTCTTTAGATGTTGTTATTGAAACCGATCGTCAGGCTCGTAAAGAAGCGGCAAATGTCTAACACCTGTCAATTCTTTAGCTTTCGCGTTGCCCAAATCCAATTCTTGAGTTTAAATGTGTATATGTTTGTAACCCGGTTGTGTGGAAAACCTCTCGCACAACTTTGAAAAAACATTTGTATCCATTTCTCTGCCTAATGTATTGTTTTTTGTAAAAACAACTTTTTACAGTAGACGACCATGTCCAAAATCGTCTCTATTTTGACTCTTTTCCTTTTCTTTCACTGTCAGCTTATCGATGCTGATTCCGGCGATGAGATTAACAGCATAGAAAATTTTATTCCGGGCGAGGAGGAGTCTCTTGCCACCGTCAATCACTGCGTGAATGTCATCTCAGGGAGTTTTTTTCAGGTCGATCACGACCTTGTTGTCGATGGACCCCAGCCTCTCAACTTTATCCGGTGTTATGACAGCGGCCATTTCCTCAGAAGCGTCTATGGATTTGGGTTTGGATCCCAATACCCCCTGACAATCGGGAAGTTTTGGAAAGGAGGCAAATATTACCACGCGGCCATTGAAACCCAAGAAGGCTCTTATTTTGAGTTCAAAGGAGAGCACTGGCCGGCACAAAAAAAGGTGCGGGTTTTCCTAGACCCTAAAATCTTTAGTCTGGGCTTAAGCAATCACTCCGATGCCGGCATCGGCGCACACACAAATCCGGATAACATCCACGGTACGTTTACTTATGTTGACAAAGACAAACAAAAAGGAACGTGGGAAATCCGCTATCCCGATGGGAGCTGCCGCGACTATGCCGCAACACTCACGACCAATGCGGATAAAGCCGCTCTTTTAACCCGCATTCAACATCCGACAGGCAACCAAACCCGGTTCAACTATCGAAACTCCTTGATTTCCCCCCTTACACTTAAGAGCTTTGAGCAGATGTTTCATACCAATGCAGCAGGCAGAAAGCTCAACAGCATTGACCGGATACAAATTCCCGGCGGCTACCAATTGAAAGGCAGCAATGGCCGGCACGTCAACTACAAGCTAGCGATGCACAGGCACACCTGCCGAATCCCAAAACAGGGAAAACTCGAAATCGACAGCCCCGTCTTGCAGGAAGTCTCCGCCCCCCATCTTCCCACGACAAAGTATGCCTGTGCTCAATGGGGAAAGAAAAAAGGATATTATAAAATTGGCAGAGTTGAAAAGCCCGACGGGCGGATCCTCGATATCGTCTATGATGACAAAGGCAGAGTCAAAGAGTTAAAAGCCCCTCTTGGAAACACCCCATGGCTCAAAACCTTTTACACGTTCGATTACGAGTCGAAAAAAGGAGAGGCTATCACGACGGTGGCCAATGCCTTAGGAACGAAGGCCCTCTATCGCATCACCAAACACAAAAGGATCAAGTCGATAGAAATTTTAGAAGACGGCTGCACGTATTGCTCTAAAGAGTATTTTTGGGATGAGGGCAAGGGATTGTTGAGAGGCAAAGCGTATCGAACATGGAGGGATTTAGTCAATAAAGCTGTCAAATACCATTACGATATCAAGGGAAATGTCGTCAAGGAAACGCTATTTGGCAATTTCACGGGAAGGGGGATCAACAGCTTTTCTTTTGACGGGACCACAATTTCTGACAATCTCGAATCCTGCTCCACCTATTTCACCTATTCAAATGACGGCTTTAACCTCAAACTCAGCGAGCTGGATGATTTTGGGCTGCAAACCCTCTACCGCTATCGTCATGGGACAAATCTTCTGACGAAGAAGCTGATCCTTCACCACGATGCCATTGTCGAGCGCACTTTTCATACCTACGACGACAACGCCGTCTTGATTAAGACCATTAAAGACAATGGAATTTCGAAAGATGTCAATGACCTCGCAGGAGTAACTGAGCGCTTCATAACGACGATCACACCCGTCAACGATCATCTTCCGAGCATTGGCAAGCCTGCGGAAATCAAAGAAAGCTGCTATGATCCCGAGACCGGGCAAGAGAGGCTGCTCCGCTGCACAAAGTGTTCCTATAGCAAGCATGGCTTTTTGACAAGGAAAGATATCTTTGATGCCGACATGAACCATGCCTTCTCGGAGATCATCGAATATGACGAGAGGGACTTGGTCGTCAAAACTATCGATGCCATGGGGCAGGCGACCCTTTTCGATTATGATGCCAACCACAACAAAATCTACGAAGAAGAGGTAGGGTCGGGGAAAAGCACCCGGTATCGCTATGACTGCATGAACCGCCTTATCGAGGAAAAAGAACAACACGCAGATGGAAGTTTGCGGGCCGCCAAGCATCAGTATGACCTCGTCGGCAATCGAACGGCAACCATCGACCCTTTCGGCAATAAAACCACATACGTCTACGATTTTTTAAATAGGCTGATCGAAACGCATTATCCCCCTATGAAAACTGCTGAGGGAAAAACCATCATTCCCAAGCAAAGCAAGAAGTACGATAAGAACCATCGAGTCGTCTGCGAGACAGATGAAAGGGGTTTTTCTACGCGCACGAAATACAATGCCTATGATCAACCCATTGCAATTACCTATCCTGACAAGTCCAAAGAAACATTTGTTTACTTCAAAAATGGCCGGTTAAAGAGCAAATGGAATCGAGAAGAGGTGCGGACAGATTACGAGTATGATCCACAAGGAAGAGTAGTCAAAGAGTCTCTCTACGATAAAGAGGGGAACTGCATTGAACAGACGGCAAAGACCTATCGTGGAAAGCGGTTAATTGAAGAAACCGATTTTGCCGGAAATATCACCGAGTACAGATACGACGCCGCCGGTAGGAAGATCGCCGCGATTCGCCATGCCCCCGAAGGCTCGAGAACGACCCGCTACTCTTAC
>JBAUVX010000331.1:0-5069 GCA_049583465.1 Waddliaceae bacterium
CTTCTCGATTTTGGAGAAAATTGCTAGCTCATACGGTGTGTGTCAAACTGAATATGGAATTAGGCAACGAGCCTTTACAGTTTGAAGGTCTCATAACGCATTAACAATTCGCCCATGGGGTAAATTATGAAAATAGCCAGAAAAATCGGGCGTAGTAGAAGATGCCTATCTTTCTGCTCTTGCAGAACGCGGCTATTCTTCCTGCATACCCGAAGAGGTGGACAAAGCCTCTTCTTGAACTCTCGACTGAGAAGGATGGGGAGCTTCCATTGCGGCAAGGGGAGGGGCATCCTCTCTGGTTCCTGTCGGTGTCGCAAGTTGAATTCCCGTAAATCCCGAAAAGGCAAGGGACATCAGTCCCGTGGCAATGAAGGTAATGCCCATTCCTTTGATGGCAGGAACCACATCGGAGATCGCCAGCTTTTCCCGAATCGCGGCAATAAGAGCGATCGCTACCCACCATCCCAAACCTGCTCCGAAGACGTAAATAAGGTTGGGAAGGAAGGGATACTCCCGGTTGACGGCAAATAGGCAAGCCCCCAAGATTGCGCAATTGACGGTAATTAAAGGAAGGTACATGCCCAAACTCATGTAAAGAGCCGGCGAAAATTTTTCGATGACAATTTCAAGCACTTGGACGAAGGCGGCAATGACCGAAATGAATAGCAGAAACTGCAGGAAATTGAGGTTGATGCCGGCAGCATCGATGCCAAGATAACTCAGCCAAAAGAGAGCAGTGGGCCCGGTAACGAATTGGCTGACAAACCAGTTGAGTGTTCCTGCCATCGTCAAGACAAAGACAACAGCCATTCCCAGTCCATTCGCCGTTGATAAACGTGCCGAACAGGCGAGATAAGTGCACATGCCCAAAAAGGTTGCAAGAAGCATGTTTTCAATAAAAACCGCTTGAATCAGCACTCCGAGTAAGTTGATGAGTTCGTATTCTCCGATCCACATGATTGACAATCCTTCTGTTTCGCTGTTCCTAAACTCCCGTTGGTTACGGTGGGTGTTCTTTTTGGCTGATGATATTGTGAATCCAAATCAATCCCCCTAGGATAAAAAAAGCTGCGGGAGGATTCACCATTAAAGCAAAGTTTTCGTAGAGATTGGGAGACTCTGATGTCGCATACCAGGAAAGGGGAATGATTTGATTGCCGAACAGTTGGCCAAATCCAAAAAACTCACGGATCGCCCCTACAATACAAATCACAATCATGTACCCCGTACCGGCTCCAAGGCCGTCCATAAAAGCGGGGTAGGGTTCGATATTTTTTGCCATTCCTTCAGCCCGTCCCATGACAAGGCAGTTGGTGATGATCAAACCCACAAAAACACTCAGCACCTTTGAAAGGGGAAACAGGTAGGCTTTTAACAACTGGTCGATGATCGTGACGAAGACGGAGATAATGGCCAGTTGAGTAATCATCCGTACACTGTCGGGGGTGACGTTTCGAAGAAGGGAGACAAAAAAGGAAGAAAACGCTGTCACAAACATCACAGACACTCCCATTGTAAGAGCGACGGTAAGACGATTGGTCACACCTAGAGCAGAACAAATACCTAGAATGGCAACAACGATTTGATTGCTGTGCCAGAGTTGATCTGTAAAATATGCAACGGGTTTCATTTTCTGCATCGCATCACCTTATTCCTGTTGTTTCGCCTTTTCATTCAACTTGATAAAAAATGGGCGATAAGCGTCAAGGACTTCTTGATAGGCAGTTGTCACCCCATTGCCTGTCAGAGTGGCCCCGGGCATCCCATCGACAGCGGTTTCCGTCTTTAAAGATGTGCCTAAGACTTCGGAAACCTTGCCTTTGACCACAGTAATGCCAATGGGAGCGGTCTTTAAGTTTGTTTCCCCTGCAGAAGTGGGAAGGAAAATTTTTTTCTGATAAAATTGCTTTTGCCACGGTTCGTCGGCAATGTTAGCCCCAAGACCCGGAGTTTCTCCGTGTTCATACCACGAAATGCCAATGACGGTGTCTCCATCGGGAGCAATAGCAATATATCCGTAGATAGGACCCCATAGTCCATACCCATTGACGGGGATGACGTAGGCAATGGGAACCTCTTCTTCTTCGCTTTCCCCCTTTTTAGGATTGGGGAGCACTTCATAAATCAGCTTAAGCGGCTGCGTGAAATAACCCGTTTCCTTAAATTCTGCGAGATATTGCTCCTGATTAATGCCCGCCTCTTCAAAGGTCGTGAGATTCCCTTTTTCATCGACAAGATAGGGGCGGACACGTCGGCGGTAAACGTCTAAAATTTCCTTATCGGCGGCAAGATCGTCTTTGCCGGTCGGAACAAGAACGCCATCTTCGGCATATTTAGCAGGGATGTATTCTCCCTCTTTGTTTTTCATGAGGAAATAGCCGTCGTGGGAAAAGATTTTTGAGGCAATCAATAGCTGTTGGCTTCTGTCGAGCTCTTTTGCGACTTCTTGCGGTATCTTTAATACGCTCGCCAATACCGATAAGATAAGGGCGCAGGCAAAGCTAAGCGTCACCATGAAAAGGAGAACATATACATTCGATGGAGATTGCTTAGGCAGCGGCGCTGACACGGGGGGCTCTCCTCTTTCGATAAAAACGTGCTGCGTAGTGATCGAATAAAGGGGCAAAGACATTGCCCATCAGGATCGCTAGCATGACCCCTTCAGGGAAAGCAGGATTGATCACCCGGATCACAATGGTAACGACCCCGCAGAAAACTCCATATACCCATTTCGCAGCATTCATTGCCGGAGAAGAGACCGGGTCTGTAGCCATAAAAACGATGCCGAAAGCCAACCCTCCAAGAAGAAGATGCTTGTACGCGGGAAAGCCGAATTGGGCCGGATTCCACGCTCCACCGTCCATGCCGAAAAACTGGGAGCCTAATTGAAAAAGCAAAGCAGTAAAATAGGCGCCAAGCCCCATTGCCGCCATCGTTCGCCAGGACCCCACGCCTGTATAAATCAAAAAAGCTGCACCAATTAAACAGGCTAAGACCGAGGTTTCCCCTAAACTTCCGAGCTTGTTGCCGAGAAAAAATTCCCAGTTGCCATTGTCGCCAAAGCCGTAGTTCAGCTGGGAAAGACGGTGCGCATCTTCATAGTATCCCGGAGACAAGCCCAACCCTCCTTCCGATACGGGGTGGGTCACAAAACTCTGCATTTGCTCTTGCGTGAGCCGGCCAAGTGCTGCATCATGATCGCCAAGGGTCTTCCACTTGTTAAAATAGGTCTCGATGGTATTATAGGTGCCGACATCCTCGCCTAGATTATTAGAGGCTATGGCATCAACGTGAATCCGCTTAATATCCTGCGTCACATTGAACTCGGCAAGTTTTGTCGCCTGCGTGAAGCCATCCAGCGAAGTTGTTTGGGCGTCTTGATTCATCTTGAGAAGGCTATTGCGGACAACAGCGGGATTCTCGCCCACCCAAACATTCCCCGACATTTTCCCCGGATAGGCGAAGAATAGGAACGCTCGGCAGGCAAGGGCTGGATTGACGATATTCATTCCCGAGCCGCCGAACACCTCTTTGGAGAAAATGACGCCAAGAGCAACACCCACAGCGATCATCCAATAGGGGATTGTCGGGGGAAGAATGAGGGCATACAGGATTCCCGTGACCAAAAAACCTTCGGAGATCTCATGCTTTCTCACACAGGCGAACAGAACTTCACACGCCCCTCCGGCTGCATAGGCGATGATCACAATGGGAAGAAGAATGACCAGCCCCTCTTTGATGATCGCAAGCCAGCGATGATCTTTTTGCGCGAAAGCAAAATAGTCGGCAAGAGAGTTCGTGCTGGCGAGAAATTCATCCATCAGGCGATAATCGCCGCTGGAATAGACCAGGCTTTGCAGTCCCGTGTTCCAGATGGCAACGAGGATACAGGGAATCAACGCAAAGACCACGATCATCATCCATCGTTTGATGTCGATGATATCGCGAATATGGGGCGCATGCTTCGTTGTGGTTGCAGGTTCGTAGAGGAAAGTATCTCCGGCAGAAACCAAAGGCTTTAAAAAATGCAGCGGCTTCCCTTCTTCTGTTAATGAGAGCTGATAATCAAGGAATTTTCTGAGCATGGGTCCACGTTCAACATATCGCCTTGAACGACAGGCTAGCAAATGTTAGGGAAAAGTCAAGGAAAAAACCGAAATCGCGTCGAAAGATTTTTTTAACGTACCATTCGTGCCTGAAGAATTGTGATTACGCATTTCGGAAAAATGAAAAGATCTCATTTCTATCGTGTCAGTCCTTTTAGTCCAATCTGCAGCCCGGCAAGCGAGATAATTTGGCGATTTTATGCAGCAGGATTTCAGGCAAATCCTCTCGGTTATCGGGAGTCACTTCGATGATCTCGAGGTCATCTCTTTCCTTTACTTGTAAAATGAAGCCTCCTCCTCCAAAAGTGATCGTTCCAATGACAATGTTGGGGGCATCGAGCGCTCGTTGTGCTGCGTCGATAAATGCCGGCGAGAAGCACTCCATTTTGCCGATTTCATCAAGGATGATGATGCGGCTGCCAACCGGGGCAATGGCCGGAACGGCAATCGCTTCGATCGCCTCCAGACTCACGCCATAACGGCGGATACGGAAATCCGATGGAATGTCTTGATGGGCAAGATACGCCTGCTTCCCATCGAGAGTCTTCATCAAGAAGCCAACCCGTTTGCGATTGACCAGCTCTTCCTCGGTGTAAAACCCATTGGCAGGATGGGCAAGTTCTGCAATGAGTTTTTTGATGATGGTGGTTTTCCCCGAAGAGGGGGCACCTGTGAGAAATAGATTGCGCTTTTTCGGCATGTTTCCTTCAAAAAGTTCCAAAGCTCATGTTAACAGGATCTTTTGCTTGATTCAATGGCATCGTGTCATGGGGGAAAAATTTTAACGAGAGGAGAAATGAGTGGAATTATTGCCGATTGAGAGATACGATAAAGCCCAAGTTCCGCATTTTACGCGAGGCGATTTCAATAGATTTTTGATTCTAAGCGGGTTCTAATCCGCTTAGAATCAAAAAGATGAAGAAATCGCCCGCGCAAAATGCGGAACTTGGGATAAAGGAGATC
>JBAUVX010000332.1:0-3927 GCA_049583465.1 Waddliaceae bacterium
CTTTCATGAGGAAAAGTTGGTTGATGGCCTTCTCTGTGCTCTCTGTGTCTCTGTGTTTTACACTAACAACCATGCTTTAAATGAGTGGTGAAACTAGTACCTGCGCATTATCAACCGAAATCGCAAAATCGCAATTCGCCCATGGCGTGATCTCCATAATTTCAACCCAGGTTCCGCTTTTTGCCCGAGGCGATTTCTTCATCTTTTTCTCGACCTACAGAATCTGAAAAGCAGTGACTTTGTTAATGGCTCGTCCTCAAAACATTCAATAATTTGCACATTTATGCTATAATAAAGGGATATGGATAACGAACACCCTCAACACACTCGTCCAAAAAGGTGGATTGCCTGCTCTACTGAGGAGGAGTATTTTGGCAGCAGCCGCAAGCAAAGCCGGATGGAGCGCAAACGGCTGTCGGCCAAAGATCGGTCAAAATACAAAAAAACCGACCGCAAAAAAGCCGAAGCGGCAATGGAACAAGAAATCATCGACAAGCGGGGCTGCACCGAGTCTCATCGAGGCCGCGTTTTATCGATTACACCTCAAGGCATGGTTGTGGAACATGAGGGAAAAACCTACACTTGCAGCTTGCGCGGGTTGCTCAAAAAAGAAAAAAGACCGTTGAAAAATATCGTCACAGTCGGAGATTTTGTTCTCTTTGAAGAAATGCCCGACAACGAGGGTAGAATCACCCAAGTGGAGCCGCGGCGTTCTACGCTTTCGCGTGCCGACACCTTATCTCGCCGCAAAGAGCAGTTAATCGCTGCTAATATCGATCAAGTGCTCATTACCGCCTCGATCATCACTCCTGTCCTAAAACCGTTCCTGATTGACCGCTACATTATTGCTGCAAAAAAGGGCAAGATGGAACCTGTTATTCTCGTCAATAAAATCGATCTACTGGAACAGCCCTCCATCGATGCCGGCATCCGCAAGGAACAGCTTGCTTTATTGGACGAGTGTAGACGGGCCTATGAACACGCAAACATCCCTTTTCTCCCGTTAAGTGTCGTCAAAGAAGAGGGTTTCGATCAGTTATTTCAACTGATGAAAGGAAAAGCATCGGTCTTCTCAGGGCAATCCGGAACAGGAAAGTCTTCTCTTATCAATGCCATGACCGGTTTGAATCTCCCGGTAGGGGAAATCGTCCACAAAACTAGAAAGGGCGGCCATACCACCACTCAGGCTCATCTCGTTCCTCTTAAATGCGGAGGATGGTGCATCGATACCCCGGGCATTAAAAGCTTTGGCATTTGGGATTTAAAACGCGAGGAGTTAGAAGGGTACTTTCAGGAAATTTACGAGAGAGGACGTTTGTGCCGGTTTCCCGATTGTTCCCACCTTCACGAGAAAGGATGTGCTGTAATCAACGACGTGGAAAACGGCGCTATTTCTTCTCTTCGTTATTCCTCTTACCAATCTTTAATGGAAACCGTCGTAGACGCCCATCAACGCCGTTAAAAACTGCGCAAGAGACACAATATCCCATGGCAAAAGCCTCGGTTTCATAAAAAAATTAGGAAGGGAAAAATGTGTCAAATTCCAACTAAAAAAATTATTTTACAGGAATACCCGGCAAGAGACACAATCTGTTGACAATAGGGAAAAACTTTTTGTAAGATCTCACCTGAATCCCAAACAAGGCTTTTTCATGTCCTATATCAGAACGATCAAAGCAATAGAAATTCTCGATTCCCGAGGATTTCCAACGGTAGAGGTGATGATCACCACCGATCGGAATCTCATGGCAAAAGCCTCTGTTCCCTCAGGGGCCTCGACGGGAACCCACGAAGCTCTTGAACTTAGAGACGATGACGGAAGCCGATACTTTGGAAAGGGAGTCCAAAAGGCTGTGCAACATGTCAACGGACCCATCGCCCGCATGCTGATTGGCGAGCACGTCTTTGATCAAACGCGGCTCGATATGATGATGATCGCCGCAGATGGAACAGAAAATAAACAGCGGTTGGGCGCTAATGCCATCCTAGGGGTGTCCTTAGCCCTAGCGCGTGTAGGAGCGCTTCAAGCAAAATTTCCCCTTTACCGCTACCTTGGCGGGTGTCATACCTATGTTCTGCCCTGTCCGATGATGAATATCATCAACGGCGGGGTTCATGCCGACAACTCTCTTGATTTTCAGGAATTTATGATTCGACCCACAGGGGCTCCCACTTTCAAAGAAGCCGTTCGCTGGGGATCGGAAATTTTTCATACCTTAAAAAAAATCTTAAAGCAGAAAGGGCATGTGACTGCTGTTGGAGACGAAGGAGGTTTTGCTCCAAACGTTGGTTCTAATGAAGAAGCGATTGAATTGATTCTCTCCGCAATTGAAAGGGCGGGATATCGTCCCGGCGGAGATGTCACACTCGCTCTCGATTGTGCAGCGTCAGAGTTTTATGATAACCCCTCTAAACGCTATGTCGAAAAAAAGAGAAAAGCACGCAATGAGGCTTTTGCCGAGCGGACATCAGAAGAGCAAGTTGCTTATCTTGAAGAGCTTTGTGAAAAATACCCCATCGATTCCATCGAAGATGGCCTCGATGAAAACGATTGGTCCGGGTGGAAGCTCATGACAGACAGACTCAAAGACAAGGTACAAATTGTCGGTGATGATCTTTTCGTCACTAACCCCGGCTTCTTAAGCAAGGGAATTCAAGCCGGAGTTGCCAATTCCATCCTTATCAAAGTCAACCAGGTAGGGACCGTAACCGAAGCATTGGAAACGATTAAAATTGCTCACACCCATGGGTATACAGCTGTGATTTCTCATCGCTCAGGTGAAACCGAGGACAGTTTTATTGCCGACCTTAGCGTCGCTGTCAACTCCGGACAAATTAAAACCGGCTCTCTTTGCCGGACTGATCGCAATGCAAAATATAACCGTCTTCTCAATATCGAAAATGGCTTGGAAGACATTTCCCGCTACTATGACAGCAATCGAGTAGGAAAGCGTTGACATCCCTCCTCTCCTAGGAGAGTACGATTTGCTTGAACTGAAAATTCCTGTTATAATAAGAGTAAGGTGATGCAGCAAATTTAATCATCACCCTTCTTTTTCTGTAGACTTAGCTTCATTTTTTCCTTTGACACGATTTTGCAGGCCTTGGATGCCGATTTGCCGCATTGAGTTTTCGACCAAAAAAATGAAATGGGCTTTCACTCATTTTTTTGATCCAAAATTCGCTTTACAAAAATATTTCTACTAAGAAAACCCTGTGAGGATGATGATGGCAAGGTATACGATTGCAATGTTTGGAGAAGCAGAAAAAGGAAGCTTTCGCACCTCCTATTTCTGCCAAAATCTGCTTCAACTCGTGGATTATTTGGGCCATCCTCCTCCGGATAGCAGAGGATTGCACTTTGCTATCCAAGCGTTATTATTTCGGCACAATATCATTTTCTTCCGTGTTGAAGAAGAGGGCTTTAGCTATCAAGACTATTTCTTGGGACTGCGCTTGTTGGAAAAAAAGCAGCTGCTCTCCGATATTTGTGCGATTTGCTTACCGGGAGTTGGGGATGCAGACATCATTGAAGCTGCGACCCCTATTTGCCAAGTCCACCATAGCATTATTGTCACAACAGAATCTGATCTTTATGATTATTTAACAGAGGTTGTGAATACTGAGTGACCCGAAACATGAACATCATCACACCTCTTTCTGCGCCGCTCTTGCCAATCAATCATCCGCGGTTATGTAGTCGGCCCTGAAAAAGTAAGGCTCCCGAGGGAAAAATTTTCTCCCCCCTAGGAGAGCTAGGAGGTAAAATTTGCAATGTTTTGAATCACGTTAATTGATTTCCTTGCAAATTTTAATGAAATGGGCTTTCACTCATTTTTTTGATCCAAAATTCGCTTTACAAAAATATTTCTACTAAGAAAACCCTGTGAGGATGATGATGGCAAGGTATACGATTGCAATGTTTGG
>JBAUVX010000333.1:0-2698 GCA_049583465.1 Waddliaceae bacterium
CTACCCCTTTTACGATCGTTCAACCGCGGGGCTTTGGCGCAGCCCAACCCCTTAATTTAAGCTTGACAGAGCACTAGGCTTACTTATCTGGATTTTAACTTTGCATCCAATGAGTGCCAAATAATGCAGAAGAGTATCAGTGCTAAATGCTGAAAGTTTTCCAGTCACAAGCAGAGAAACTTTTGGCTGTGTGATTCCGAGTTTTTCTGCGATCTCTTCTTGAGAAAGCCCGCTAATTTTAATTAGGGACCCCACTTCATGCATGAGCTTAGCGCGGGCTAAGAGCTCATCGGATTCGTCTAAATTGAGATCTGCAAAAACATTCCCTTTTGTTACCTCATAATCTTTGCTTTTTCTCATAAAAATTAATCCTCTCTGGTTAACCAATTTATAAAACGTCAATTACTTTTGCCGCTCGACGACAACTATCTTTGCCGATTTGTTATTTTTTTTCCAGGCATCTGAAATACCTCCTTTGGATAAAGAAGTATTGTAAGATGCCTGTTTACTACCGGCAAAGATAGTTGTCGCTGAACAGAGTACCAAGCAATGTGAAGGAGTATGCCTGAGATATCATCTTTCATGTATGAGATTATGCTCGTGGCCATTTCGTCCACGGTGGTTTCATGGAAGATACAAGCTTTGTGAAATTTAGCAACGGTTTGGTAGTCCATGCGTTCAGATCTCAGGTCCCTTGTTTCATCAGCTGCGAACATTTCACGTATATCATCTCCGGACACACCCTCGTCACTACACAATTTAAATGAGGAAAGTATCCCGCATACAACAGCGCAAAGCATCAAAAATATTTTGTTCATTTTAATTTCCTTTTGTTTTCATTGTTCAAATTAAATTGATTATTAACATAACAAACAGTGGGTTTTTCCGCTACTTTATCAACCGTCGCTATCTTATCAAAGATACCATAAGGATACCCTGGGGAAATGACTGGTGCAAGCCAGCAAACCCACAAAGAAGGTCAATCTTGTGGGGCAGGCTCCAGACCTTCATAAACGCCGTATGACGCAAGTTCTTGTTTCTCAAAAGGGACTGTTAATCTATCACAAAACCCAGATAGAGAGGCTGTAAATGCGTTTATGGGGACTGTATTTCACGGCCATCGCTTCGAACAGCATCATTGCATGCAAACATATTCACATGTTATAATGAAAACGTAGAAAGGAGGGATACGACATGAAAGAAGACTTAGTGAGAATGAGCTTTGATGTTCCTAGAAAAAGGCATGAATTGCTGAAACTTGGGTGTATGCATGCTGGAATATCGCTAAAGGACTACATGAATGAATTAATACTTAAGGAAATAAAAAGGATCGATGAGAAAAAGCTTCAAAAAGAGTTGAGAATTTCAATACAGCAAGCCAAAGAAGGGAAGATTGTGAACAGGGGATCTTTTGCACAATACGCCGAAGATGAAATTTGAGATATACTTCACCGAGTACGCGAATGAAAGAATGGATGCTCTTAAACGGTCCAAGAGCAAAAAATCCGTGTACAAATCTGTTTGTAAAATCCTTGGCTATATGGAAACAAATTTGCGGCATCCCTCTCTAAACACACATGAATATCGGGGGATGAGTGGGCCAAATAGAGAGAATATTTTTGAAACTTACGCTCAAAATAGAACCCCCGGAGCTTATAGAATTTTCTGGTATTATGGTCCGGGGAAGGGGGCCATTACCGTGGTCAATGTGTGCCCGCATCCATGACTAATAGGGGTCATGTCGCCTAATCCAAAAAATGATATTTTTTTTCCGAAGAGGCGATTTTGATTTTATTTCAGCTTGTGAATCGGATCATGTCAAGGCCGAACGTAGCGAGCCCGTAAGGGGCAGCCTTGATATGAAGCCGAAGAGCAAGCTAAAAAAATTAAAAAATCGAATCGAAGGAAAATGGTATTACGTGTTCTGAGTGTCCAAAAAAAGGCGGCAAGATCAATCATTTACAATTATAGGGATAATTGTTTGATATTTTAGAAATGGCACACTAGCGGCACAATGAAATAAATATTTGCATGATTTTACCTCTTTGAATACCTCGAAAATAAGGATAAGACTGACCAGTACAAATCTCGACACTTTTTGCCCGCCATCTGTGATTTAGTGTGCTATGAGTGTGCCATTCGGCTTTAAAAGGTTCTCTTGGATAAAAAGAAAAAACTCTCATAAGACGTTATTCTTAAGAGAGTTAATGTGATTGCCTGAAGAGGGAATCGAACCCCCGACCTCCGCATTACGAATGCCACACACCTCTAAACTGACAGCAAAGAACAATGCTTAACAGTTTCATACTTTGCTGGTTAACAGTCTACAGATGTTGTAACTTTTTGTCGATTACTGATCTTTTATTGAGATTGCTGTGAAAAAACTGTGAAATTTTTCTGCCAAGCATAACAAGATACTTTAGAGATATATTCAAATGGCTGTAAGTAATCAGAACTCGTAGAGTATATCTGGATAGGGGTGCGGTTCTCATCTTAATTTTTAAAACCCCTTAGATGAAGTACTGCCAAAACTGACGAAATAGGCAGATATAGGATAAGAGGTATCCAATACACCCCATGGGCGAATTGTTAATGCGTTATGAGACCTTCAAACTGTAAAGGCTCGTTGCCTAATTCCATATTCAGTTTGACACACACCGTATGAGCTAGCAATTTTCTCCAAAATCGAGAAGCCTGA
>JBAUVX010000334.1:0-18627 GCA_049583465.1 Waddliaceae bacterium
CTTCTCGATTTTGGAGAAAATTGCTAGCTCATACGGTGTGTGTCAAACTGAATATGGAATTAGGCAACGAGCCTTTACAGTTTGAAGGTCTCATAACGCATTAACAATTCGCCCATGGGGTAAATTAGAGTGTGATGAAGAATTTGACAAGTGCGAAAGTCATTTTCATCTCTCCAATATTTCACAGCATCCGGCATTCCTCCAACGAGGAGGTACTGGGCAAAATAATCGAGAAGAAGCTTGTGAATCATTTCGCTAAAAGGAGTCCCCATCTTATGGGTAGTAATCGCCAGGGCCAAGTCTTGACGTTCCATTGCTTCAAGAAATTCTAAGAAATTTAGGGGATAAAGGTAGAGAAACTCGACTCGACCAACAGGAACACCGACTTGTTGAATTGCAAAATCAACCAGTGATCCAGCGCCAATCACATGGAGCTCGGGCATTTCCTCGTAGAAGTAGCGAAGGGCAATAATCGCTCGGGGACATTCCTGAATTTCATCGATAAAAAGAAGGGTTTTCCCCGGTTCAATGAGAACATGAAGGCGAAGGGAAAGCTCGCGAATGATCAATGTTGGGTCAAGGTTTCCTTCAAAAACAGGCCTTAGATCGGGATATGTTTCAACCCACATTCCGCATGTTGCGCGGGCGATTGGCTCTAGCGATTAAAAAGACAGGGAGGGTGTGAGTGACCGTGAGCGCGAACCGCAACTTAGACATTGATCAAAAGGTGGCTAAAAACTATATAAAAAATTATAGGAATGGAAAAAAGGAGGTATGTTGATGTCTAAGACTCTTTCCAATGCAGCAGATGCTAAACAACAGGATAAAAAAGATCTGATAAAACAGGGCAAACAGGCCTATGATCGTCTTGCTTTAGGCGTCGATATCGGAACTTCCCATTGCGAGGTCCTCGTCTATGGGAAAAATTATGATGAACATGATGAAGAGGCTTATCATTATTCTGAAAAGCCAATCAGTGTCAGCTGTATCAGCAGTTTGATCTTGTTTGCTAAAGAGAATGAAAGCTCAATGAATTACGTATTGAAATTTCAACGGTTTCATGATTTGCCTTTACAGGAGGAATATCTTGATGGCGTAAAAGTTCCTTACGTTTACTACCAGCAAATTGAAGATCTTCTTAAAGACAAGAAGATGACGGCTGAAGAGTTTGATACGTTAAAGCGCTCGACTAATACCCATTATCCTGTCAAAACAAAGAAGGAAGGCTCCAACTATTGCGAGCGGGAAATTGCCGTGATTAGGCTCAATATCGGACGCTTGCTTAACCCCTATATCAAGATGGGCATGCCTTTGGATATCACCTTTGCAAAACCTTGTGAAGCCGGTGCAGGGTATGACAAAATTCTTCAAGAAATGGCAGCTGCCGAAGCAAATAAAAATGGCACCAATGACAACCGCTTCATGATTCGTTCAGAGGCAGTTTTTACTGGGCATTTTCTCATCAATATGCTGGAAAGTCCACATCAAACGATCGCTGTTTGCGATATAGGTGCCGGTACAGGCGATGTGTATATCTTTGACCAGGATGATTCAAAAACAAAAGCCATGAAAACATTTACATCTGCCGGAAATTACGTAACTTTAGAACTGATGAATCAACTAAAAGAACACTCTGATATCGAAATTTCTGAACTTGACGCTAACAATCTTAAGGAAAAGTACGGATATATCAACGGCTTTCGCGCTCCAAAAACTGTCAAACCTGTTCTCGTGGATCTCTATAGTCGAGGGAAACAGCGCAAAGCTCGAACAGGAAAGTCTTTGGATGCAGCTTCCCGACCTATGGCCCATGCAGCAGTCAATACAATTATCAAAGTCTTCGAAGAATATGATGGTTATCACCCGAAATCTGTAGCTTTAACAGGATATCAAGGGCAGCTTGAGGGTCTTGATAAGGCAATCGAGGAGGGTTTACTTCATGAGGGGTATAAAGTAACGGTAAAAAATTTATATGCATTTGGTGAAGCTGATCCAAGAAATATTGTCGGCAAAGCGGCTGAAAATTACTCGCGCAGCTTAAAAAATAACAGTTGGATAGCTCTTTGATTTATCCCACATTCCGCATGTTGCGGGAGGTGGGATTTATGCTCCTTCCCTTTTAAACGTATGTTTGGGAATGATTTAAAAAGCAGAATCTTGGAAACCCAAAGGGCTGAATCAAGGGCAAAATGCGAAGACCTGAATAGCATGATAAGGCCGGGAATGCCGGAAAGCGAGTTCCGTGGTGAATTATGCACGAGCCTGAGCACATTGCAAACCTCGCGTTATTTTACCGGGTCCCACTTAAATGTGTCTCCTGCAGAATCGTTGACAACGGGATAGATCCAAGCGTCGGAGTTTTCCCTCATCAGCCGATCGCAACCCAGCAGCACACCATAAAAAAACCCATATTTTCTCATGGCATCAAGAGTATATTGCGAACTGCTCGGTTTATGATGGCTGCGAGGGCCATCTGCCGGAGAAATCACTTCTTGGTGAAAGCGAATCAACATTTCTCCTAAAGGTCCGAGCACAGGTGTTGAGCAGGGGGAATCTAGAGAAGCCTGCCCGGCGCATATTGCGGCGAGGTCGGCATCTTTCCCCCACGGATCGGCAAGAAGAATGCAAAGCGGTAAAAGAGCAAGAAAAAAAACAATAACGGAGATAAAAAAAAAATTAAAACGATACATTGAACATCAAGACGGGGAAAAGTTTGTTTTTTTGAAGCAGGATCTTGCCATATTCTCGATACAAGCAGGTGTTGTACTCTTTGGCCGCAAGACCTGCTCCATTAATCCCTCCGAAATACCAGCCAAACTCAAGACTTGTGGTAATTAAACCCGCGCCCCAGTTTCCCGATTTAAAGAAATAATAGGCTGCGGCAATAAATGCCGTGTTGATGGTAAACGAGGTCAGGGCTGTTGTCTTTTGTCCAACGTAATAATAACCCGCTCCGGGGATGAGGGCATTCAATGTCCGGGCTGTGGAAACGGACTTAGCGTGGATGGTGTACTGATTGAGGAACTCTGCCGCTTCGTCACCCAGGGGATGGAATGAGGCGAGAGTGCTGATGTCTGAGAAGTTAGCTTCGTCTATAGCCGAGTACAGGGCTAAATCCCGGGCTGTCCCCGAGTCGCCGCTTTCGATTATTGTCAATGCAAGCTGTGCTTTTTCCTTCTGATCCGTTTGCCGATAGGCGTCATAGAGGATAATCATCAGCTCTCTAAAGGCAGGAAAAGTAGAAGAGCAGACCATTGGCAAGGGGCCGGAGGCAAATGCTGCAATTGCCTCGTCATGTTTTCCTCCCAAGTAGTACGATTGGACAAGATAAAATGACGTCTGCAACTGCCGATCCAAACAGTCGGGAGGCATCAGAACAAGGGAACGCTTAAAGGCTGTAATGGCTCGATAAAGATCGAGTTCACGGGCAAAGGCAATCCCTATTTTCAACTCTTTTCCCCATTCGCGCTCCAGCTCCTGTTGTGAGAGCTCTGAAAAAGCTTTAGGCAGCGATTCAAAGTCCTTCTGTCGTGGGAGATAAGTAAAATGAGGCTCTATAGTGGTACTTTTGGGATGGCATCCACAGAACAGAAAGACAGAGAGAAGAAATAGGAAAATAGAGAGCGGTCTAATAAGAGCACTCATCGCAAAGGGCACTCATCGTAACAGGGAGTCCTGATGTTCAGCCATTCCAAGGCATCGTCCACTTCGTATTTCCAGCTGCTCTTCTGACATTTCTTTTGCCTTATGATATTTTGCTGCTGTTTTGTTACAGAATTAATTTCTTCCACGGTGTCGATGATTTGGGGTCTAATGAAGATCATCAGGTTTTGCTTGCCATCTAGGGTGGTTGTGGACGAGAATGCGGCACCCAGAACGGGAATTCCTCCAAGGCAGGGGATTTGCGTTCTACTTCTGTCTAGAGAGTCATTCAGAAGTCCGCTGATAACGACAAAGTATTCGTCGGGGACATGAACTGTCGTCGTCGTGCGGTTGATGTTTGTTGTGGGTCCGGGATCGATTTGATTGGCCTGCTGAGCCTGTACCTGACCCGGGGCTATGCTGCTGACTTCCTGTTCGATATCTAAAGTGATCAAGTTATCGTGGCAAATATGAGGGGTGACTCTCAGGGTCGTTCCAACATCACGGAATTCGAAATTCGTCGTGATAATCTGTCCCTCATCGTTGGCAACAGCTTGAGTTTGAAAACGGGTATTTTGACCGACAAAGATTTCCGCCGTTTTATTATCCTCGGCAATGATTTTGGGATTCAAAACGATGTCGATATCCCTAATATTGTGATTGGCATCAATGAGTAATCCTAAAGAGGCAAACTGCTGGCCGTTTTTCGTGATCCGCTGGCCGATGAGGCCAAGCGTATAACCGGCGTTGGCAACAGGCAGCAAACTGCTAGCATTAGGGGTGGCATCAATCCCTGTTGTGTTAATAAGTGCTGATCGCAACGCGACTCCGCGGGATCCGAAAAAACCTTGACTTGTTGCCGTCTGCCCCCCTCCCGACTCGGTCGCCCAGCTCACTCCATAGGTTAAGCTGTCGGTGATGGACGTCTGTAGAATCAACATTTCAATGAAGACTTGACGTACCGGCCTGTCAATTTCTTTTACCAGCTCGGAAACTTTATCGAGAGACTCTTCTGTTCCGGTAAAGACGATCGCGTTCTGCCCCTCCAACCACTGAGCGCTTTGAATTGTCAACAGGAGGTCTTGATTCACAGTTCCCGGAAATGTCAAGCTATCACCGATTCGCTGCATGGCGTCGATGACCTCCGCCCCTCGACAGAATTCTAATTTATAGATAAAAAACTTTGTCCTCTCGATGGCTCCGACGGGAATCGTGACCTCCTCGACTTTAGGGGGGCGAACCATTTTTGCCGGTTGGATAGGCTCTCCGGGAGACAATTGGAAAATCCAATCGCCGTTAGGGTCCAGAACCCACCGCCCTCGTGGAGTTGTTCCCGGCGCCAGCCCCTCGGTTTCTTCATCTTCTCCGGGGACGCGAGGTCTAAACGCAGGGGTGGCCCCTTCAGGGATAAAATGCCAGTTATTTTGCGGGTCCAGCCTCCAGTTTCCCCTGGGAGGTACATCAACAGGCGCCTCCTCCCCCGGTCGTTCCGGGGCTGTCGGCCGGGCAGGGCGGAAAATCCAGTTTCCTGCCGGGTTCAGCTCCCACCTGCCCGGCTGTCCCGGGAGAGTGATGTCGGGGAGAGGGGCCCCTTCTTCCGGAGAGGGGACTCCGGGGGGGGAGATGACGGGAGCAAGCCGTTCCAGTTTGAGGTCATCCAAATCGTAAATACGCGTTGTTCCCCGAAAATAGTCGAGATGATGCAAAACAGAGATTGTCCGCTCGACCAGAAAAGGAGAGGAGACGATAAAAATGCTGTTCGCCTCGGGATGGGGGACAAAAGTCAACGTCTGGCCCTGAGCAATGGGCTCCATGATTTGCTTGGCGAGTTCGATGAGCGTATCCATGAATGAGCTTCTCACGACATATTGCCCAATGACGAGTCCGCCGCTAGGAGCATCTAAGGCTTTGAGAAGGATGCCGATCTGTTCAATATTTGTGACGATATCCGTGATAATGAGATGCATGGTCTCCTCTGCGGTTTCCATCAATGCCTGTTTGGAAAGGAGAGGGTTAATGATTTGACTGGCTTTTGTTGGATCGAGAGTGTTTAGGCGGAAGACTTGGGTGACGAGTTCCGACTCCCTCGGACTTGTGCTTGGCGTTCCATCAGTATTGACGCGCGAAATGCTGTTGACCTCATCGTTTTTGTGAATAATGAAGTTGTTGTCGTGTTCGATGAGCGATAGATTGTGGATGCGCAGCTCTTGGATGAGAGCGGTGATGACGTTTTCCAACGTTGTCGGCTCTTCCGAAATGATTGTGACGTTGAATTGCAGGTCGTTTTCATCGAAAATAAAGTTTTTGTCGGTGAGTCGGCTAATAAACCGGAGATATTCAATGATACTGACATTGTTAAAATTGATCAGAATCGTTTTTGGAGGTGTTTTCCTTTGCCCCGCAGCCTCTTGGTCGCTTTCATCAATTTGCGCAATGATGCCCTGAGGAGGCGACTGCAGGGGGGGTCTTTTGGAGTCTTGATCTTTTTTTTCTTGGACAGAGCGCTCGGGAGTTTGTGCTGCGGGGATGGCCGGACCAAAGATTCCTTTTTTCCGTCCTTGGGTTCGAGGGGGTGTGTAGGGGGCTTTCTGTGCGGAAAAACTCTGTTTGTGCTGTCTCTTATTGGGGGGCTTTCCCTGGGCAAGGTAGTAAGAGTCAACGGCCACTCGGCTCTGTCCGATTGCTTTGTCGGAGGGGGGATTTTCAGCGGTTGCATCCTCTGTTGCCGGCGAATGATTCATCCCTTTCTCTTGTTGATTGAGGGAAGCTGTTGAGGAAGCATCTTCTTTTTGTTGGGAGGTTTCTTCAGAGTGAAAGGGATCGTGAAAGGTCGTGATCCATGGCCTTTCATGCGGATCCATCAACTCGAGATCTTCGCTTCCCAAATTTTCGACGGGATGATACTGAACAGCCTGTTTTGAAGAGGGTTGTATCGATTCTTGGCTGTGTTCTTTTTCAATAGGAAAAAACAGTTCGGGATAAGAAGATGAGTTTGGTTTGATTTCGGATGGCGATGCCGTGGGGGATTGGACAGAAAGGTTGGCTTTGCCCTGCTTATTCTCCCTTTTTTCTTCTCCGGCATCAGGGGGGAGTGCCTCCCAAGGAGTAGGGATAAACGTGCCGGGTAATTCCGGCTCGGAAAAATCGTTCCATGTTTCTTCCCGGCTTCCTTCCGTCCGATCGACAAAGGCAGGTTGCGGGATCTCTTTCTTTTTCTTCAAGACATCGCGTAAATGTTGTCCTGTGTCTTTGGGATTCTCTTCTGCGATGCTCCAGAGATGTTCGAGGTCTGCACTTCGCCCCGACGGCGCCGGTTCTGCAAAGAAGGCATTTTGGATCCAGAAGAAAGCCAAGATGTTTAGATACAAAACCTTGGTAAACATGCTTCTTTTCATGGAGTCACAACTATTTTTTCATTACTCCGGAATTTTCGGAACCCATCGATTCCAGAAAAATGTTGACCTGGACAGCGACCTTATCTGTTACTCTGAATTGAATCATGCTGAGACTCAAAAACAAATCCGGCGTAAGTTAATAAGTCTCATTTATCTCAGAAATATGGAATTAATTTCCATAGAAAAATCTGTGGAGCGGCTTTCCTCATTCCTCATTTGGTTCTTTTGATGCAAATAAAGGTCAAATGCTCTTTTTTTGTTCTTCCAATGCTCCTAATCCGCATTGTTGAAAGAAGATTGTCCGCTTGTTGCTGAGGAGGATATGTTCTGTTGTTCGTCAACTCTTTGATCCATTCTTCTTCTCCGGGAGTGTTTCCCTCTTCGTTTTCATTAAAGTTAACAGTGCTGAGGATGAGAGTGTCTCCAACGGTCCAAGAGAAGTCTGTCATGCTCACATCAATGTTTTGATCAACACCGAGAGAGAGGGGTTGGGAGAGGCATTTTTTGGGGGGGGTCCCGTCTGAAGGGATATGCCAGAGGTTTTTGTTTCCGCAAGAGATGTAAGTCAGAAGATCTTGTTTGGGATGGAAAATGAGGTAATTGAAGTTGTGGATAGGGCTTAAGTGATCTTGGAACAGCAGATCATTCACCCTTTTCACAAGCTCTGTAGGACTTTTCACTAGCTGAAATAAAGCTCTAACCATTCCCCGAAGGTTGACAATTGTCATCAACCCTTCTGCTCTTTGTGCTGAAGATTCGCCCATGATCACAGCGTAGGAATCTTGGTCAATCCGAAAAAAGTCGTCATAGACTCCGGGAGTTTGCCATTCTTTAGTGCTTGCAATTCCAATATTGATCTCCGGCCATGTTGTGGGGATCGGAGGGGCGAGCATCGTTTGAACTTGGCGCAATTCTTCTGAAAATTCGCTAAGATGGTCTCCAATAATCCGATCATTTTGCAGGGATGGGGAATTCAAATAGCTGGAAATATCAGTAATAAAGTCGACGATATCTTGATAGCGATTTTCAGGGTTAGGCTGCAGGCATGTTTGGAGGATGGGCTGTATGCCTTTGGGCATCAGGGAAAGGTGGATATATCCATGGGAAGGGCGTCCGAGAATGAGTTCATAGGAAATAATTCCCAAAGAGTAGATATCCGAAGGATAGGAGACATTTTCAGGGTTTTCTTTTTGCTCCGGACTAATATAGATGGGTGTACCGATCAGTTTATTTTTAGACGATTCGTTTTTTCTCATTTTTTCCGTGAGCAATTGGGCGATTCCGAAGTCGATCACTTTGATTGTCCCGTTTTCTGTGACTAAGATATTTTCCGGTTTTAAATCACGGTGAATCACACCGTGGGTATGCAGATGGCAAAGTGCATAAGCAATGTCAATGATCATGCCTACCGATCGTTTCAAGGAAATCGGGGTTTGCAATAAGTATTTGCGCAAAGAAATCCCCTCCACATATTCCATAGAGATATACAAACCTTCCTCCCATTCTCCATGTCCGTACAAGTGGATGATATTGGGATGATCGGTCATGGCAATGATTTCTGCTTCATTGAGAAATCGTTGGATGACTTCAGTGTTAGAGATAAATTTTTGGGACAGGACTTTGATCGTGATTAATTGCTGCGTCTCAGGATGGCGTCCAAGGTAGAGGTAGCTCATCCCCCCCTTATCGAGAAGCGCTTCCACCTTGTAGGGACCAATGTATTCGGGAAGCGAAGAGGGGGTTTTCTCTCCTCCATCATGGGGGTGTGTGGGTTTTCGATAAAAATCTTCTTTTTGATTCATGAGAATGGTTGTAATCTTTTTTTTCTTCGTCCTATAGTAAGTATTATACCATTTACAGTGGTTGCTATCAACTGCTTGGCTTTGCAAAATTTTTTTAGCCGGATGAAGTCTCTAGTCTCCCTCCGGAGGTGAATCAAAAAAAATTTTCAATGCCCGTGGTCAACCGGATATATGATTCAGACGTGTCAAAGATCTCCATCCAAGAATCCCTGAATCGGGCATCGCAACAGTTGATTAGGGGAGAGTTGTTGTCTGCAAAAGACATCTATCTTTCTATCCTGGATCAAGATCCAAAAAACGTGGATGCTTTACATGGCTTGAGCGCCATCGCATTCCAATTGAATGACAGCGACCGCGTTCGCGGCTACTTGCACGAAGCTGCGGCTATTGATCCTAACCACGCAGAGTGCCATCGCAGTCTTGGGATGTACTACCTTAGCCAACGAGAATGGAACAAAGCGGCTCAGGCTTTTGAAAGAGCCAAGGTATTGAAAGAAAAAGAGGGGGGAGCGACACCGCAATATTTGCGCGTCCTCGTCCATCTAGCCTCAATCTACCTTAAGCAGGAACGGCATAAAGAAGCGAGCCGGCTTCTTCGAAAAGTATTACGCTATGAACCCGGCCATCCGCAAGCTCTCTTGGATTTGTTCATCAGCCAAGCAGCTCTTAGGCATTTTAAAGAAGCAGAAAAGCTTCTCATCAAATTTGCTGTCAATCAAGCCGACTTGTGCAGCGGTCTCGGATATTTGAGTTTCCAGCAAAATCGTTTTTTCGACGCTATCCGTCATTATAAGAAAGCCATTCGGCTAGACCCTTCCAACCCTGACCGCTATTTTAATCTTGGCTATTGTCATCATGGGAAGAAAGAGTATAGGAAGTGCATAGGCATCTGTGAAAAGGGGTTGAAGCTCGATCCCCTTCATCAGCAGTTGCTCCGTTTGCTATTTTCAGCGAAGATCAACGGCTGCAGTTGGAGAAACCGAACTGAAATCATGGAAAGGCTGTTGGCGAAGACCGGCAGCGAAACCGATGAGCGGCTATTAGATCATGTTGCTCCAAGCCTGCCTATATTCGTGGGGTTAAACAATGCAGAGCTTAAGCGCATCGCAGACATCCATGCGGCACGATTGCTCAATGAGACCGAAGCCATCCGACAGTATCAACAATTGACCTGGACAAAAAAGGCCAAGAAAAAGCTGCGCATTGGCTATGCATCATCGGATTTCCACGACCACCCCACTTCGCATCTTATTTTACCCCTTTTTGGCTTGCATGACCGTTCGCGTTTTGAAATCTTTGCCTATTCATGGGGCAAAAATGACCGGAGCCGCTATCGAAAAATACTCCAATGCGATTGCGATTGCTTTGTCGATATTCGTCGGCTTACAGATTCACAGGCTGCACAAAAGATCTATGATGACAACATCGATATTCTCGTTGATTTAAAGGGGTATACCACAGGTTCTCGACCGAAAATCTTTGCCCTCCGTTCTGCCCCGATCCAAGTCGGCTATTTGGGATATCCGGGCACGCTTGGAGGGTCATTGCTCGATTACCTGATTGCCGACCATGCACTGATTCCTTTAAATCAAAGAAAATTCTTTTCTGAAAAGATCGCCTATCTCCCTTACTGTTATCAAATGATTGATGATGCGCAGCCGATTGCCTCAGCAGTCCCTAAACGTGAAAAATACGGTTTGCCTGAAGGAGCGTTTGTTTTTTGCTCGTTTAATCAAAATTACAAGATTGACCGAACAGTTGCTGAAGTGTGGATGCGCATTTTGCAGTCGGTACCCAATAGTGTGTTGTGGTTTTGGATGACTTGTCCCGACATGCATAAGCGGCTTTCTGAATTGGGAAGGACATTCGGCGTCTCTTCCAAGAGGATAATTCCCTGCTTTTTTGAACCCAAACCCAAACACCTCGCCCGCATGCAAGCGGCCGATCTTTTTCTCGATACATTCGTGTGCAGTGCACATACCGGCTGCAGCGATTCGTTGTGGGCAGGCCTTCCTCTCCTTACCTGTCAGGGGGAAACGTTTGCAACCCGTGTTGCTGCCGGTCTTCTTAAAACCATCGGTGCATCCGAGCTGATTGCCAAAGATCAAAGCAGTTATCATGCAAAAGCGATTGAATTAGCAACACATCCGGACAAACTCGGAAGAATCAGGGAAAAGATTGTGAAAAACCGAGAGAGGTCGCCGCTTTTTCAATCCGAGCAGCAAGTAAGATTCTTGGAGAGTGCCTATCTCCATATGCGGCAGCTGTATCTTTCAGGAAAAAAAACACAAACCTTCACTGTTAGGTCATTAACCCATTGTCAGGATTCTTACCCCTAGAGCTTCGCCGATCTGCAGCAATTCGCCTTTTCCTATTCGGTTTCCGTTGACCACCAGGTCTACCCCGCGTTCCGGATGAAGATTTAGCTCAAGAAGATTGCCGGGTTTGAGGTCCATCAAAGTTTGAACCGACATTTGGAGTCTTCCGACTTCGACCACGACGGAAAGAGGAATATCTTGAGGGCGGGTGATCGGTTTTTCTTCTTCGGTGAGCAAGCGCGTTTTCGGCGGTTCTCTTTTTTCTTCCTCTTCTTCTTCCTCTTCTTCTTCCTCCTCCTCTTCTTCCTCTTCTTCTTCGTCCTCCTCCTCTTCTTCCTCTTCTTCTTCCTCCTCTTCTTCGTCTTCTTCTTCTTCGTCTTCTTCTTCCTCTTCTTCTTCGTCTTCTTCTTCGTCTTCTTCGTCTTCTTCTTCTTCTTCTTCCTCCTCTTCTTCTTCGTCTTCTTCTTCTTCTTTCCTGTTCATGCTTTGGTTTACCTCATAATAAAGGGGGTGTTCTAAAATTTCTAAGTTTCCTTCTTTGATTCTTCCTCGGAAATAGGGATGGCCATGCAGGGTCAGGACGACCCTTCCTTTATCTCCTTCCCCTTTGAGGGTACAGTGATCGAGGAGTAAAAAATCGCCCGGTTTGATTGATGCCCATTCGCGTTGGGTGAGGGTGGTTTTACCGGCTTCTATAGATACAGTGACTTCGATTTTTTGAGAAAGGGGAGGGACAAGAAGCTTTTCGTCGGCTTGCGACGTATAATACTGTTTGATTGATTGGTGGAGTTGCGGGGAGATAAAGAGTCGACCCTGAGCCGTTTTTCCTCGGAAAACGAAGGAAAGATCCATGCAGAGCATCGCATCGCTTGGGAGTTGGGCCTCTTTGATGAGCTGGGGTATCAGGCTGTCGTCAAAATCAATACTCCGTATCACATGGATTGCCTCTAGAGCTAAAAATTGGTAGAAGGCAGACTTGTATTCCTCATCAAAAATATCCAAAGAGCCGCCTTCTTTTAGAAGAAGCAAGGACATGAGAAGGCGGATGTCTTCATCGGCCATAGCCCAATAGAGCGTTCCTTCGAAGGGGGATATCGCGAAATTAAGAGGAGCCAGAGGATCTCCCATGCCTAAAAAAAGCTCGTTTTTTTCTCGCCATCGAAGTTCCGATGGTTGGATGCCGGCGTCGTGAATCTCAAGATTTTTAGAGAATTGGGAAAGGAAATTTTCCCAGGGAAAGGGAGGGGGATTCCCTAACAGGGGGACAGCATCCAACTGCACGAGGCTCGTCGGGATTTTTTTGATCCATTCATAAGGGGTGATTGGTGTCGGCGTGCTCACAGCAATTTCTATCGTTTTGTCTTACGAGATCGGCCTTTTAGCCTTCTTTGTCTTCTTGATCCTGTTTTCTTTGCTCTTGGCCATGACGATCCTCTTCTTCTCGTTGATCTTTTACGGCTCCTTCTTCAGCGGCGGCGATCTGCGTTTCCGTTTGGGTAGTTGTGGTGAGAATATGCATGACGAATCCCTTTTGTTCAAGTGCAAATCTAAGAGATTGTTGATTCTCCTGTGCATCGAGGAGTTGTTTTGCTGCCTGTGTTAAATTCTCAAACGTGAGGTTGAACTCTCCTTTGGCAGTATCAAATTCGGTAATGACCAGGTTGGATCCCGATAAAATAGGAGGATGTTTTAGAGTAATCAAAGTGTCGGAACGTCCCTCTCTACTCATTATGTATAATTTGTCTATTAATTGGTCAACAATTTCTCGTAGATGCGGGGCAATGGGTTGAGGCTGTTCCGTTCCCTCGACGGTGGTCGACTGCGCAAGGTGCGGCTGTTGTGTTGCAGCTATGGGATTGACCGAAGCAAGATCGGGAAACTCCTGAGTAAACTGCGAGGCATGTTCTTCTGTTTTGGGTTTAGTATAGAGGGGAGGTATGTCGGTTCTTGGGCTTTCATCTTTTGCATGGAAAGTGTATGCGGGAGGAACGTCGGTTTTTGGCTTTTCACCTGTTTCGGCAACAAAAGAGGGTTCTTGTTTCGGAAGAAATGAGGGGAGGGGCGTCGTTGTTGCCGTGGTGTGCTTTTCCATCACTTCTTTTTGGAAAACTTTCAATTTTTCTTTGGAACCATATCCTGCAAACAATGCTGACAAGGAGTGCTGATGGACTTCTTCAGAAAACTCCGGAACCGGGATGAGAGTCCCTTCACTTGTTTCTTCAGCAATCGTCTCCGTTGATTTCTCTTCTTGCGCTGAAGCAAGGTCGAATAGAGAGACCTTTGCCTGTCTTTCTTTTCCTTCTGCCTTTGTTAACCGAGAGGCGACAGATTCATAAGACTCTTTTCCTTTTACCCGCGGCTCTTCTTTGACAGTTTCTTGTTGATCGGAATGCTGCCTTCCCTCTCTTTTCTCTTTTGCCAACACCTTCTGGAAATTTTTTCCCGGCTGCTTAGAGGGGACACTTTTGGCACGGAATGGCTCTGACCCGCTCCGGCCGATTTGGGGATTAAATAACGTATTGTCTTCCATGAGGATATGACTCCTTTCCCCTGAAATCTATTGGGGTTTTTCTATTAACGGTTTATTATGCGAGCTGAATGGAAGGAGACTAACCCTTTCTTTGTTGCAAGCTATAGAGGATTTGTCCGATTTCATCCATTTCTTTTTCTTCTTCTAATTGCTGCTCTCTGAGCATTTGTTTGACCCAGTCTTTCCGATGGGTTTTCATTTTATCCACTTCTTGCCGCTTTAGTCTCAGCTCTTCTTGGGCAACCTCTAGGTTGTTTTCAGCAATTTTCACTTGTTCCTTTTGGTCTTCGACTTTTTTTTCTTCGACTTTGACCCTCTCTTTCACAACTTCGATATACCGTTTCATTTGTAGAATTTTTGGACTTGTCGTTCCTCTGTCCAGCTCGTCTCTTAACTGATTGAACTTGTCTTGGAGATGCTGTTTCACTTTGTTCCGTTCTTCCTCGCACCGTTTAAGTTTTTCTTGTTCTTTCTTGAGCTTTTGTTTTTTTTCTTGAACGACCTTTTCAGCTTGTTCGACACGTTTCTTTTTTATTTCCAGCACCCTCTCTAAAGGGTAGGCAGCATTTGTCATTTTCCCACTCTATTCCGTGAATTATTTAAATAAAGACCGCAGTAATTGGCCGGTTTCGTCCCAGCTGCATTTCTCTTCGATTCCTTGTTTGAGAAATCGATAGACTTTCTCGATGTGGTCGATGGCAAAGTCTCCCGCTTTATCCGTTCCCCGTTTATATTCTCCAATCTTAATGAGCAGCTCGTTCTTCATATAGTTGGCCAGCACCTCTTTGAGCTTGCCCACAAGATTGAGGTGCTCTTTAGAGACAATGCTTTGCATGACCCGACTCGCAGATGAAAGAACATCGACAGCGGGATAGTGGTATTTATGGGCTAATTCGCTGGAAAGAATGATATGTCCATCTAAAATCGAGCGCACCTCGTCTGCGACAGGCTCATTCATGTCATCGCCGGCGACTAAAATAGTATAAAACGCCGTGATCGAACCGATGTCGGAATTTCCTGTCCGCTCGAGAAGCTTGGGCAAAGTCGAAAAAACCGAAGGGGTGTAACCGGCTCTGGCAGGGGGTTCTCCTGCTGCTAGCCCTACTTCACGAAGGGCTCGGGCAAAACGGGTGATCGAGTCCATCATGAGAATCACCGATTTTCCTTGATCACGGAAATACTCGGCAATAGCAGTTCCTACATACGCTGCGTTCAGGCGGAGCTGGGAAGGCTGATCCGACGTCGAAACGATCAATACCGATCTCTTCAATCCTTCCGGGCCTAAATCCTTTTCAATGAAATCGCGCAATTCCCGTCCCCGCTCGCCAACGAGGCTGATCACATTGACATCCGCAACGGCATTGCGTGCAATCATTCCCAGCAGTGTTGACTTACCTCCGCCGGCGGCGGCAAAGATGCCCACGCGCTGGCCTAGTCCGGTGGTGAGTGCGCCATCAATGACCCGTATCCCTACGGAAATGGGTTCGCTGATTCTTTTTCGCTTCAACGGGTCGGGGGGGGCTTGGATCACAGGGTAAGTTTCGGTCAGCTCGAGAGGACCCTTTGTGCTGACATCAATCGGCTCTCCTAAGCCATTTAATACTCTGCCGAGAAGTTGAGGGCCGACTTTGATATGCAGAGGCATTCTTGTGGGGATGACTTCGGAAGAGGGACCGATGCCCGTCATTTCACCCAGAGGAGATAAAAACACCTCATTTTGAGTAAAGCCGACCACTTCTGTGCGAAGAGGCTCGCCCTCTCTTTTGATGAGGCAGAGCTCCCCAATTTTGACTTGAGGGACAATCGCTTTAATGAGCATCCCGACGATTTCTGTAATCCGTCCATTGACCGTTGTCAATTGCAGATCTTCTAAACCGGCAAGGATGGTATCGAATTGCTCGCCAAATTCCATAGGTTTACATTCTCCCTTACGGCTTGATCAACGGGAATCGCAAAAGGGGCGAAAACACCTTTTGTTTTCTTATCGCTTTCCGTAATTTCCGGCACAGACCGACTGAAAAGGCAATCGCAACTTCACCTGTGCGATCCTCTGCATGCTCTTTAAAGGCCGCAGAGACATGCTGACGTTGACACCCTTGACCGAACACAGGTTCTGCTGCATTGTTTTTTCTTAGACCTGGACGTTCATAATGGTTTTGGTGGATTCAAGCGCTTTATTCAGCATACTTGTGAACAGTTCAATCTGTTGCGAGATTTGCGCCATTTTTATCTGTATCACAAATGTATCCGCCGGTGTCAAGCCTCCCAAAGACTTCGAAGCCCTCTGCTTGATATCCATCGCCAATGTGCCCAATCCATTTTGTGCGTGTGTCAATAAGCCTAAGAAGCGATCCATCGGCTTGTTGAGCGATGTCGTTTTTTCAGGGGGTCTGTATTCCAAGCCGGCTTTTTCCAGAGCGATTTTTAAGTTGTCGTCAATGTGGGATAATCGGTTTTTCAGTACTGTCTTGATCGAGCTTTTTAAGTTGAGATTGGGCGTTTCGAGCTTGTCCTTTATGACCTCGATCTGACCAACGGCATCTTCGGCTTGAGCAACAAGGTTTCTTGGGGAAGATTCTGTTGTGACAGCATTCACTTTTCGATTCAATGCCTTCACTTCGTCGAAAAGGGTGTTGACTTTTTCATTCCCTTGTTTCGCTGCTGCTGCCACTTCCTCGCTTGAGGCGGTCTTCACTCTCCTCTGGTTCATTAAAGCTTCAAAATAATCTCGATTGGGTTCGGCGATAGGAACCTGTTTTGAGATCTTTGTAGCAATTCTGGCGATTTTACTAATTTTTTCAGCCATAATTTTATTTCCTTTTTAAAAATAAGGATAATTAATAATAACTTATAAATATTTTGTTGTAAATTTTTTATTATTCTTCGGAATCGGGCCGTTGAAAGAACGGAGCTTTGCTCTTGATTTTTTTCAGGTCTTTCTCCGCCCATTCCAGGGAAATTTCTCCTAAATTTTTGATCGTTGGGTCGTCGCTCTCTTCGATCACTTGTTTAATCAGTTTTTCTCCTTTCTTTCGCTTGGGCTTGGACAATAGATAGCAAATCCCCAAAAACGCTTGGGCTAAGTGGTTTTCCGGTTCTTTTTTGATGATCTTTTCGTAAATGTGCGTCGCTTCTTTTACGTTTAATTGGTTAAGGGCAATATATCCCAACCCTATTTGGGGGGCTGTGTGTTGCGGACTAATCATTTGAGCGGCAATGAAGAGCCTGCTCGAACTGATCGCATCTAATTGCTTGACCGCAACAAATCCCGCTTCAATTAACAGTGAAAAATCTTCTTTAAGTTCTCCAATTGTTTCTTCAAAACTCATTCTCTGACCACCTTAACAATCTGCGGTTGTTGTTCCCGATTTAATGAAAGATTATTTTCCCTTTTTCTCCACTCACATATTGGGCCAAGCATAAAGGCTTGCCCGCAATATGTGTTTTCTTATCTCAATTATCCTTTCACGTTTCTTGCCATCGAAGATATCGCGGTGTGAGTCGCACTGACCACAGATGTCGACATTTCCGATAATTGCGCTAAGTGGTTCATCAACATTTGCATTTCGAACATATCGCCGATGCTGATTGCACTTCTTTGAGATTGAATTTCTAATAGTTTGACCCTCGCACTGATTGTGGCGTGATTGACTAACTTAAACAGTTCCTCAACGCTAAAGCCTTCCTGAAATTGCGATCCTTCAAAAAAGCCTGCATCAGTTGGATTAGAAAATAGACCGGCGTTCGGGTTTGGACTTGGGAATGTAGACATAGCTTATCCTCCTCCTTTTATAATAACAACAGTTCTGAGAATAAGCTTGACCGGGGATTCCTACTGGAAATTGCATTTCCTGAAGCTGCACCGACGCTTCGGCCGCTCCTTTTCTGAATCTCCTCAATACTTATTTTTATGATGATAGTGTGTAAACACCCGGTGGGACCGCCTTTCAGTCCTGCAGGGCAATCAACGGACACTCATGAGGACTGTTCGGCAACCGAAAGGCAGTCCTACCGAGATGCTTACACAGTTAATAATGTTTGCTGTCTCTTTTATTTTGGTTGAAATCTTGCAATGACTTTAAGTAAAGCTGTGTACCCGTGGAGAATGAGGCCGAATTTCTCAAATTCCTCTTTTTTTTCTCCCGACCGCAAAAAGTTTTTTAGGCTTTCGATTCTCTTTTCCACGTGTTTTTTGATTTCCCGGTGTTTCTTTGGATCTTTCAATTCTGTTTCCAGCTCAAAAACGAAGTCCTCGCCTTTTTTCTCTCTTTGTCCGTCAATCCCAAACACTAGGCACCTCTTACTTATAAGGATACTGCAATTTTCTTACTTTATATAGTATCTTTCCCTCTACTATTATTTTACCACAATTCTATTATTTTATCAACTCTACCCTGCGTCTCTCAGAGGTGCCCGTAAAATAATTATTTTAGGCGATGTTTGGCATATTTTCTTTCTCTTGATTTTTGGGGGAAAACTGTAGCGTATCGGACACCCTATTCCGCTTCTTAATCTTGTAAATCCGGGCTTCAAGAATCAAGGCTGCCACGTTTGAGCAAACCACTACGATGTGTCTATTACTTGAGCATAGGGTTGGGTACCTTGTATTATTGCTCGATAAAGTGCCTCCCATGAAGTCACAGCATGGAACTCAAAAAAGCCCTTCACACGCCTCCATAAGCGTGATTTTTTAGATTTTAATTTTTTTAAAGCACCCTGAAATAATCCACAGCAAAGCTGTTCTGTCTGATCTATCAAGAATGCCATCATCATAAGCATGGCAAATACCGTGCTCAGAGTTTACGAAAAGAAAATTCTACATGATACATAAGTTTTTAGTAACTAACCCCATGGGCGAATTGTTAATGCGTTATGAGACCTTCAAACTGTAAAGGCTCGTTGCCTAATTCCATATTCAGTTTGACACACACCGTATGAGC
>JBAUVX010000335.1:0-12833 GCA_049583465.1 Waddliaceae bacterium
GTAAGCCAAAACAAAAACTTTGTTTGAACATCTGCACCGCTAAGAACTTTGGTTTCATATAGCTCTTGAATAACTCGAACTTTGCCGGAAGCGCAATAACTACCTCCATCTATTGCTAAAGTAAAAAGGTCGTCAGTAATATCTTCTTTGCAATCATTCAAATAATTTAAAATCGCTTTTAGTTGCTCCTCCAATATACCATAGCGAATATAAGCATCCCCTTCTTTAATCTTGTGCTCAGCGATCTCTTGAGCAAGTGTTTTTGACCCTTTATAAAACAACTCTTTTGCATAATCATCTCTAATATCTTCTTGTTTATTAAAGTCTTGGTGTTTGCTTTGAAAGCGCGGGTCGTCTAAAAGCTTGGCTTTAAAGGTAGATAGATTTTTTTCGTCCCATTTAATCCCACAAGCAAGGTTTTTCATTGATTCAACAATATCGATATCCTTGTTATTTGGCAATCGAACCCTGAAATTTAAGTGTTTTGGGTTAACTTTAAATTTGGAAATAGTGGTATTTATGATTTCTTTAGCTTGTTCTATAGTCACATTTTGTTTTTCCGTTAGTCTTTCAATTTTTTTATTCTCAAAGTAATGTTCATAAGTAAAAATTCCCAACTCTAGCAAAATGGAAATTAAATTTCTCAGTGCAAGCCCATCATCATACAGAAAAGACGGTGCTGCAATGCTGGCAAAAGCAATCACTAATTGGCATTTTTCCCACATCTCTTTAACTTTTACCGGCAATTTATGCGAGTATAGTATAGCTTGAAATGCAAGACCTGTCAGAAGGCCGACGCCGAATATTGGGGATATCACGATCGCAAAATAGCCGGTAATAAGAGTATCGATTACTAAGGCTGCATGTTCAACATGGTTGCGTGCCAAAACCACGTTTTTTTTTAAGATTGGATAGTATTTTTCGTCCACATGATGATTGAGAATTTGCAAGGCAAATGGAATTGGATAAGAAAGCACATTAACTATAACCCTTCGTCTAAATGCATTGGTATTAGTGGTTTTATTGGCAATATCTTTTACATAAAGCGCAAAACGAACCACATTACTTATGCGCGATGATTGCTGCCAGGCCATAAAATCGGTTTGGCCTTGCTGCACGTTTTTCGCGCTCATATGCTCGTAAACTACGGAGTTACCCATAAAAAATCCATTAATAGCAAGCAAAGCAGAGGAGGGACTAGACATAAAAAACCTAACCGATGTTCAAATTAAAGTATTCACTCTATGCGGACAAGCTTTAATAAGCAAAGTTTTTTAATTTTTATCAGGGCACCTTCAAATAAGCCGCAGCTCTTCTAATGGACGCCATCCCCATTTCAGGATCGGCGATCGCCACTGTTCCACACGAGCATGAAAAACGGAAAGTAGCCTAATTGCTACCCTGCGTTAAGGCCTTTGCTTCAAATCAGGGTCTTGGGATCGTTGCGAAGGGGGGGGGTTATTGAAATTTTGATGGGGGAAGGTAGTATTCGCAGCTTTTTCCAACTGATCCCAGTATCCAGGATCGAGCCAACCAACGGCTCCATTCCATGTGAGATAAAACCAAACGATTCCCCAAATGGGTAAAAGGATATAGGTGAGCTTTAGCCACCAGGCAATTGCGGCGTTTCCCGACACAATGCGAGGATCTCCATATTCTTCAAGCTCATCTACCTTGTGTTCGTATTCAGCCACCTTCTCCGTCCTCCTCATCGTTTTGCATCATCTGCATCTTGGGTTCTTCGTCCATATCCAAACGGTTTGTTTTCCACAAATAAACGAAAATAAGAAAAGCACTTCCAACGAGGGCAATTAATAGCGAATAATGGAAAAGGCTGCCGACAATCCCCGCTCCATCTCTGATGGGAGCAAAGCCGTTGGTTTTCATGGTAGTTTTTTTTCTCCTTGAATGATTGCTTTTGTCTGGATCGGATCTTTTCCGATCCACCAGGCCTCCGTAGGGGGAGTGATCCGCGTTCCTTTGGTCATTAAATATTGGAAAATTGCCTCAAATTGATAGTTGGGAATCCCGATATCGGTCCGATTTTTCCCACGGGGATCATCGTCGAAAAAATGTTGGAATGAAGGCATAATCGAGCCCCGGCTCGCTGTTTGCGGAGACCAAAAATGAGACTGATGCCAATCACGGCTTGGCCTCTTGACTCCAACTCGAGAGAGATCGGGACCAATGCGCCGTGTTCCGGGGAAAGTAATTTTTTGGTAGATGTATTCATTGGCAGAAGAGGGGGGCGCCGGGAAGGACTCGGAACCATTGAGAACGACATCCTGAATGAGCGTACGCGTCTGGTCTGTGTGACAGTACCAGCATCCTTCGACGGCATATAAATGCTCGCCAAAGGCGATGAGCTCTTGTCTGGATCGAAAACCTAAGGGATGGCTAGTCAGCTCTGCCACGCTTAAGATCGGCTCGCCGTCAGGGTCATAGCGCCAGCCTCTTTCCTTTCCTGCTTGAATTGAACTCACTCGGTATTCCCGAGGATTTCTGACATAAATCACCCCGGGATCTTTGTGATAGGGTTGATGGATTTTTTCATCGAGTATGACAAAATTTTTGTCGACCCAATCTTCCAGTGTGCGATCTGTCGAGGCAAGGGAAAAAGCTTCATCTCCTTGAGGTTGAAAGAGTTCCAAAATCTCAACTCTGGGCAGGCTTTTTTCTTCCCCATCCGGATGCTCCTCTCTCCACTGATCCTGGATAGCTTTTCTCAGCCTGTTTTCTTCTTCAACAGCTTGATAGAAACTGTTCTTAGGCCCGGGTTTGGGCTTGCGAAGAAAGAAAAGATTGGAGGTGAGTTTGAGGATGGGATCTTGGTATTTAGTGATATACTGTTGAAACTCCGGCGGGGCAATAAACCGCACTGTCTCGGATTCTTGAAAGGCAAGCAGGCTAAAATGTTTTTTCAGGCGGTAGACCGATTGCAATTCTTTTGTTTCGCTCCCCAAACGGCTGATGTACAGGCTGGGGTCCACGACTTCATACATTTGGACTTGATAGGCGCTTGTCGGCTGCACCCACGTTTCATCCATATAGCCCGGAACAATTAAGGTGACGATGACAGCGCCGGAAAAGAGCAAGATGATCCCCGCAACAGTCAACACGGCGGAAAGATCTACTTTATGCATAAATCCGGGACTGTTTTCGCTCATGCAGCTACCTCGGCAGACTCTCTTTTTTCAAGAATGATCGTGTTAAAGATATTGATGACAAAGAGGATATTTCCAAACAGGATGATGACCCCTCCCAGCGCCCTCAATAGCCACCAGGGCTGCATCCGCGCTGCAGTTTCCAAAAAGGGAAGAGCGCTAAGATTGCTGTGGAATTCGGCGTACGTTGTTCCCTTTGCCCAGGCTGCCCATAGCAATCCCTGATAAAAACCTCCTAGAGTCAGGGCAAGCAAAAAGGGCAGGGTTCCGATCATATTTAAAGAAAAATGCCATTCCGCCATCCGTTGCGACCAGAGAGGTTTTTTAGTGATCACAGGAATGCATTGATAGACCCCTGCAAAGGCAAAAAAGGAAAAGGTGGCAAAAAGCGAGATGTGTGCATGGCCGATGACCCAATCGGTTTTCGAGGTAAATTCATTTACATTGCGCAAAGCCATTAACGGGCCTTGAATGCAGGTGATAAAATAAAAAAGGGTTCCCATGATCAAAAAACGGACAGGGACACTCTGCGTGTACTCTTTCCATTTAGGCAATAACGTGCGTATTAAGTTGTGGACCACAGTAAATACCGGTATAAAGAGCCAGATCGAGAAGATGATCGATACTGTCTGCAGCCACTGGGAAATCGGTCCGTGGATCATGTGATGGGCGCCGATCCATCCATAGACGAAGGCTATGGTCCAAAAACCGACCATCGACAGGCGATGGCTGTAAATGGGGGTATTGGCTAATTTCGGCAAAAAATAATAGGCTGCAGCCAAACCCATGGGAGTGAAAATAAGTCCGACGAGATTATGGACGTAAAACCAGCTCACATTGACGCGGGAAATGCCCTCAGGGACCCAATTGACTGCATAGCCCCCGACGATGTAGGTAAATGTCCCCCAAATCAGCGTTCCCATGGTATACCAGAGGCTCACGTACATCTTTTTGTGCTTGCGGCGGCCAATAGTGGCAAAAATATTGATCAGAACGAGCAGCCAGGCAACGACAAAGATGGGCTTAACGGGAATCCACCACACCCAATCGGGCAGTTCTGCATATTCCCAGCCAAAATTCGTTCCCCACGGATAGGAGTTCGCGCCAATGATCAAGGAAAACCACCACAATCCTGCCGACCAATAGGCTATCTTATGACTCCAAAGGGGAACCCCGCAAAGACGGGGAACAAAATAATAAAAGAACCCGACACCGACGGAATAGAGCCAAAGGACGGCAACCATCCACACGTGAACGGGGCGAAGTTTGCCAAAGTGAATAAAAGCACCGGAAAAATAATCGGGAAATAAAAAGGTGTTAAAGGAGAGAAACGTTCCAATCGACATGCCGGTAATGAGAAAAATGAGTGCCGGGTAGATCATCAGTTTTGCAGGTGTATCGTTGTAGCTTGTCATGCCGGAAGTGCCTCCAATTTTTGTTGATAGTCGTGAAAAAGCTTTTCCTGCTCCTGCCGCAATCGATGGGCTTCTTCCAAATCGGAAATGAGGGCAACCCTGACATTTGTCAGCAAACGGATCTCATTCTGCAACCGATCCAGCTTTTCATTTCTTTCTATGGAGGGAAGTTCCCCCTCGACGATAGCCCTTTCCTCGTGAGCAGCTTCGATTTGATTCCCAATGCCTTGGATTAAGCGTTTTCCGATCTTGCGGATCTCTTCTTCATTTTCTTCACTAAAAGATGCCTCTAGTGTTCCATTTTTTACTTGATATTGTCCATTATTGATTCCCAGAAGGTCAAGATAGTGTTCGAAAGTGTCTCCCATGATGGTTTTATTGATTAAGATGATGCCGAGGGTCTGGTAAATTTTCCCCTCTTTTTTCACAGCCTCTTTAATCTTCACTAACAAAGCATCAGCTTCGCGGTGCTGGGTGAGCTCCCGCGTTAGGCTCAGCTCCCGCAAAAACAGATCCGCCGCCTCTTCTTTTCCTGCCTCGCCCTTTTCGACCTGTTCAGACAGCCGCATCAGTTGCTCTCGTGTTGCTTGCAATTCCTTCTCAATGGCATTCGCCCGTTGATTTTCTTCAATTCTTGCCACATCGATCACTTGGTCGGCTTGGTCAAAATACCGATAAATGCTATTAAACAGCTCGTCGCGCTCTTGTTGCTCGAGATTCAAAGAACGGATAAAAATCACCAGCTGCAAGCGCTGCAGCGAGCTGGTCTGGTCTCCCCAAGGAGTCATCGCCGTTCCGGGAACCCCATACTTAATCGATCGCAGCATGCGCAAATCATCGCGCATATCCATCCAGTGCAAATTGGTGAACATACGGGGTTTAGCATCGTACATCGACCCGGCCCGAAAACCCATGCCGTCGGCTTCCGTCCCATGACAGACAGCGCAATTGCGCTCAAACTGCTCATGTCCTGCTTGGATATTTTCCTTCGTGTAGAATTGTTTTTTGATGTAATAGAAAAATTTTTCCGGCCCTTCTTGGGAATTCGGGTAGATATCAAAAATTTTTTTCACACCGTTATCTTGAGCAAACGAGGGATTGACAACGGGAGCGAGTGCCGCCAGATAGTTTTCTCCCGTAGGCAGCCCCTCCCATTTGTCGAAAAAGCTGCTCTGCTTGGGCTTGGTTTCTTGGAGCTCGATGAACTCAGGGATCGGGCCGGGTTTAAGAACATCTCCCTCTTTTTGCATCTCTTGCAAAACATCTCCGGGCTGATACCGCCATTTTTGAACATCTTCTTCACTTCGAATGACCGTCCCGCCAAGCAAGGAAGCAAAGAGCCAATCGACAAGTTGTGTGATTTCAGAGGTCGTCAAGACGGGAAAATCATCTCCCGGGAAGGGCTTGTCCTTCATGGCCTCTCCCCAAGGGGGCATCGGCGTTCCTTTCACTCCATGGAGAATGGACTGGATCACATTTTCCCTCGTTAGATTGCGCAAAAAATCGGCATTGCGCAAATTTTTCGGAATGGGATAAATCCACTCGGAAACAGGTCCATTTCCGTGGAGGTAGGTCCCGTGGCATTGAGAGCAAAGGGTTTGATACGCATGCTCGGGATCGAAGCCAAAATACTTCCACACTTGACGGATCTCGTCCCGATTTTTAATCGCTAGGGCATCGAGCATATAGGTCAGAGCATAGAACTTGCTGTCATCAAAGGGCATCGCCGGCATAATGGAACGGGCGGTGTGGCGGCTGGGTTTGCGAAAATGCTCGACCAACCATTCATCGCTTCGATAGATTCCCGACCAGTTGGGGCGCGGCCCGACTAAACGGCCGAGTCCATACTCTTGGACGTACATCATGAGAATCCGACGCACCCTCTCCTGCCATTCCTCCTTTTTCTTCTCATCGTCCAGGTAGTTGTTTGCCCGCATGGCGAATTTGAAGGGGGAGTAGAAGGATTCGATCAGCTGCGGTTCCTTCTCTTCGAATTCTTCGAGAATCCCGTTTTCTCTGACACCATCGAGGATTCTCTCATCGATCTCATCGGCGTGCTGATGAATTGCCGCCACAATTTCCGAGCCGCTAATCATCTCGGGAAAGAGACTCTTAAACCACTCCCTTTCTCGATGAAGGGTCAAAAAATCGGGGTCTTCTCCCTTTTCAACTCGATAGCCGACATTCGACTCAAACCCCTTCAGCCGATGGCAGGCGGCGCATCCTTCCATGGCGAAAACGGTCATCCCATAACGCACATCATTGAGGTTTCCCGGATTGATCGGCTTTTCCCAAGACAATTTCCTTCCCGCTTCCCATTCGAGCAGCGCCGTCCGATAACCGGTTTCAGAAATCGATTGCCTTCTTCCCGTTTGCGCCAGCATGTAGGTGACGAGATCTTCGAGTTCTTCATGGTCCAAGCGGTAATTGGGCATGGTAGAGGTGGGTAAATCGGCCTGCGGCCAGACGATGGATTCTTTAATGAACCACGGGTAGGAATTGCCGATCTCCGTCAGTTCAGGCCCTACACCCCCACGGGATAGCCCGTCAATGCGGTGGCAAGCATAGCAGGCTTGGGAAATGAAAAGGTCTTCACCCCGATGATAATTTTTGATCAACAGGTCAATCTCGGAGGGGATCGCTTCCAATACCTTTTCATCCATCACCCGGCTTCTCAGAGAACTTTCGGCATCCCTGACGTGAAAGAGCACATCCTTCTCACGCTCAAGAGCCCCCTTTTTGGCAAAAATTGTCCCTGTTGCCCCGGGATCGCCAATCATCGCTTCGATGAACCTCTCGAGGTTCTCTTCTCTGTTTTCGCCGCTGTCTGTATCCAGGAGCTGCCGCACAATCTCTTTTTGGCCAACCATGCTGTCGATGTCTCGATCGATTGATGTAAGAGCCGCCCTTTTACCTGAATTCTTCAGAAGAAAAGAAAGCTGTGCTTCTGCCGCTTCCCGCTCTTCTTCAGGAAGAAAAAAGTCCTGCGTCCGTTTCCTCGCCTCCTCAACGGTTGCCTCATACCCTTTAGTTTCGAGGTTTGTCTTGAGTTGAAGGAGGGAAATAAGCGCTCTTTTCTCATTGAGAAAAGCCTCTTGTATCGATTCGGCCTGCTTCCGTCGACGAGCTGTCACCAGTTCTGTCTCTCTCAATGCCTCTTGCAGCATCCCTTGACTCGACTGATGGCACTGGACGCACTTCGCTTGAATCAAGGCCCCCACGTAAATGGGAGTGGTTTGAAAAATCAAACGATGGCCGGGGACGTCATTAAACATGGTGGAAAAGCGAGGATCGTTCTTGACATCCACCTCGAGAAACTCCTTTTTCGGACCCATGAATTGCACTTCGTAGGCGCCGTCGAAAACAGGGCCGTGTGCATTTTGCGTCGTCAATCCCCGGCCGTTGCCGCTATGGCAGGAGGTGCATCCATACTCATCGATGGGATGATGCTCAAAGGGGCGTGTTTCCTTTCCGATTAAAGGATGCATGCGGAGAACTTTGGTTACATCGTAGACGTGGTCCCCCACCTTTGCTGTTTTCAATGACTCCAATTCATCCGCTTGACGGTCTTGCCCTTGCGCTCTGAGATCTTCAATTTTTTGATCGAGTTTTGCCCACACGTCATCCTCATTGGGGACGAGTTCCGGAATACCGTCGGCATTGTAGAGAATGTTGCCATTGACATCTGCGGCAACTTTAGTCGGGGAAAAGTGGGAAAATTGCAAAGCCGTATGACAAGTGGTGCAGCGGTCGATAATCGGAGGGCCTCCCGTCTCGCTAAGGATGAGAATCTGATTAATCCCCCTTTTAAAGGGAGGAGGGGGTTGCCCCGTGTAAGTGGAGCGAAATGTTTCAAGGGCAATATAGTCGTTTTGATAGATGCGATATTCCGGAAACAGTTCGCGGTAAAAGAAGATTCCCAGCAAAACCGTGACGACGAGGCCGAGCAAGATGAGTGCAATTTGATACCAGTCTCCCCGCATCGGTTTATGCGTCCTTTAACGAAACGTGGGTTCGACGTAAGGTTGAACTCGCGTGGGAGATGATAAAGAACAACAAAACACTCATTTTCTTATCGTCGGTTCGCGTTTTAATGTCTGGCAAAAGTTTCTGTCCATGGCCATATCCACCCCCAATTTGCTCCGCGGAAGTAGGTGCCGATGACCACCAAAAGTCCTTGCCACGTCATAAATAGGGTAAAAAGAAAAATCCCTAAATACCGGCTTCGATGAAACCAATACCCCTCCCCTTCAGGGTTGCGGTCAAGATAAGGGAGCAGGATTAAACCAAGAACGATCAACCCCGGAATGGCCACTCCGCCCCAAAACGCATCGTATGCGACCATTTCCTGCAACCCTAAAAAATACCAGGGCGCTTTGGACGGGTTGGTCGGCTTGCTTGGATTGGCAGGTTCTTCCAATGGGGCATCAATGAAACTCAGGGCAAGAACAAGCGCTGTCGTCAACAAGAAACAGACGACCTCCGCGCGCAGCAAATGGGGCCAAGTAAACACAAAATTATAGGGTCCCTTATCGACCACCGGATTGGTTCCTCTGACCAGCTCCATCAACCCATAGGTCCGCTTCACACCCGGAGCAAACGACTCTTTCGTATCGGAACGCTGCACCACGCGATAGGGATCGGGACGGATTTTGTCCGGAGGCCTCGCGAGTCCTCCATCTTTTCGGATCCGCCAAAAGTGGACTCCAATCAAGGTTCCTGCCAGGAGGGGAAGGAAGGCAACGTGCAAGACATAAAAGCGGATCAGTGCGTCTTGCCCCACCGATGTCGACGCCAACAGCATCACCCTGTTGATGTTGTGCTCAAAACCGGGAAGATTGGGCACATATCCCGCAATGTTTGCTCCCACAGTGATTGCCCAGAAAGCCAGTTGATCCCATGGCAGCAAATACCCTGTAAACGAGAGAATCAACGTGAGCACCATGAGGATCACTCCGATCACCCAGTTGAATTTCCTCGTTCCCTTGTAGGAGCCGGTATAAAACACCCTGGACATATGAAGAAAGACAAACAGCACCATTAAGTGGGCGCTCCAGCGATGCATGTTCCGGTACATCATGGCAAAAGGGGTGGTATCCTGCCAATCTTTCATGATATTGTAGGCCCGATCTTCAGTGGGAATGTAGTAGAACATGAGGATAACGCCCGTAATCGTCAAAAGGATAAATAAACTCGCCGTAATCGTCCCTAAGCCTAGAGTGTAGAAAGGATCGAGAGAGTGCTTGTGGCATTTGACCGGATGGAAGTGAAGAAAAAAGTTTTTGAAGACAATTTCCGAGCGGTCGACGTCATTATTCGGGTAGTTGTGGCGAAAAATCGAGCGAACGAAATCGCGGGGAAGGCTCGCCAAATGTTCGGGCCAGCTTTTTCTACGCTTTCCTCTAAAAACCTCCATGCATATCCTCTGCTATTGTCTAGACCGTGGGGCTATACCATGCGGCTTCCCAGTCTAGGGTTGTTTTTGATTTATCGACGAGCAGATCTCCGGATGCCCCCTTGTACACCTGAAAAAAGACCAAAGGAGAAGGTGCCGGCCCTCCCGTGTTTCTCCCGTAGCGATCGTAGGTAGAGCCGTGGCAAGGACAGGCATAGCCCGTTTCGACCATGCTCACAATGCAGCCGAGGTGGGTACAAATGGCAGTTTGGACTCTTACCCTTCCCGATAATGTTTCGATAAACACCTGTTGTTTGTCATCGAAAATCTTTCCATCGCGGCTGAGAACATCATCGGGTCTTCCAATCGGAAACACGCTGGGAGGGACCTTCATCACATTAGGATACAAGAACCCCAGGAAAGAGGCGTTGACCAATCCGGCCGCCCCAATCAGGCAGGCGCCGACCCCCAGGAGAGCCAAAAAAGAACGGCGGGAGATCATCGGATCCTTCGAGTCGGGGTCGATATTCAAGGAGTTGCGATGCTTAGGCATTGTCATCCTCTTCGCGAAACAGTTGATACTTCACATCTTCTAGGTCATCAAACTGCCCTTGCCGAAGGAAATAGAGATAAACGAGCATTCCAGACAGAGCAAAAGCCAGTGTGATCGTTAAAAACCAAGTCATTAGCCCACCCAATGAAAGGTATAGTTCATGACATCCATCGTCACAGCCTGTGTGGGGCACTTTTCTGCACATAGACCGCAGCGAATACACAGATCTTCATCTTTGAGCATCGCCGATCCCATCACATCGAGTTCTTCATCGCTCATGCTCATCGAATCCACGCCGTAATAGTTGTCGACAGCCCCGCGCAAGTTTCCCTCTCCCAAGTCGAGGTTAAGCTTGCTGATTGGCACCTGCTTTAGGCAATTGCACGGACACACATCGACACAGCCGTTGCACTTAATGCATAAGCTGCCGTCAAAGACCGGGTTGACGTGGCATTGCAAGCAGCGGTTGGCTTGCCGTCGGGCCTCTTCATCGGTATAATTGTTTTCGACCATGTTCACATTGGTTTTTCTCGCTTCAACCGGCTGCATGGTCGGCAGCGCCCACTTTGTTCGCAGATACTCTTTGTCCCTCCAAGGTGGAATTTCGGTAAATTCCCCTACAAACTCTTTATAAGGGGTTGTCCCCAGAAGATCGTGATCGATTGCACGGGCAGTATCTTGGCCATGGCGGATGGCGGTAATGAATAGAGCTGCGCCGAAAGCGGCATCCCCCCCGGCATAGATGTTTTTGACTGTTGTCCGTCCCGTCCCCCTTTCCGTCTTGATAATCCCCTTTTCGATGGCAAGCTCATCGCGTTTGTCCCATCCTTTGAGGAAGCTTGTGTCGATGCTCTGGCCGATAGCCAAAGCAATCGTATCGCAAGGAATGACAAATTCCGAGTCGGGAATAAAGCGAGGAGAAAAACGGCCATCATAGGTAAACAGGCGATCGATCTTCTGTACGCGCAAGCCTGTGATGTTTCCCCGGTCATCTCTTTCGACAGCTTTTGGTGCTAGCCGATTTCTGATTTCGATGCCCTCTTCGATTCCATCTTCAATTTCGAATTCGTCAGCCGTTTGTTCATCGCGAGACTCTAGGCAGACCATCGTGACAGTTTTGGGTCTATTTCTCACTGAGGTGCGGCCCACATCAAAGGCAACATTGCCGCCGCCAATGACAATCATGTGTTCACCGATTCTCCACTCCTCTTCGGCGCATTTCACCCGCAGGTACTCAATCCCTCGGATGATGTCGGGAGCGTCTGCTCCTTCAATGGGAAGTTCGCGCGACTTCCACAGACCCACGCCGATGAACACAGCATCATATGCCTCTTCCAGGTCGTTGAGGGTGAGATCGCGGCCCACTTTGACATTGTAGTGAATCTTTGCTCCCAAATACTCGATTGCCGAGCATTCGTTGATGGCAACGGTATTTTTTAATCGATAGGTGGGAACGCCATAGGTCAGCATCCCTCCCGGCATCCGCATCATTTCAAAGATATCGACGGCATAGCCCAAGCGAAGGAGGTCGTGGGCTAAAGTGAGGGAAGCGACACCTGCGCCGATGCATGCTACCTTAAGGCCGTTGGGCTTTGGATGCGTCGAACCGCGGGAATAGCTCATTTCCAGCGATTGTTTGTGAGCATCCCTCCCTAGCCCGAACCACTCATCCAAGTACCGTTTTTGCGCCCTGATCGTCAATGTTTTATCCACTCGATCGCGGCGGCAGGTGAGCTCGCAGGGAGCGCCGCAAATGATGCCGCAAATGGAGGCAAAAGGATTAGGCCCGCGGGCAATTTTATACCCTTCCAAATAATTTCCTGCATGAAGAGCAAGCATGTATCCGCGAGGGTCGGTGTTCACCGGACAGCCGTCTCGGCAGTCGATTTGGCGGATATAGTAATCGAGATCGGGGATGACCACATCGTAAATCTCTTTATAGAGGGAAATAAAATCCTCTTCTGCCATGGCAGCTCCTAATCGCCGGCTCAAGAACCGAATTCGGTTATAAAGGATTTTTTATATCAAGTAAAAGCTAAAATGACAATGATTTAAAGAGAATTTTGAATCAAAAAAAACCGAATAGATGTAAGCATTCGGCCCTTCCACAGGGAGTCCCGAAGAAGTATTCTATTAAAGCAATTCCCGCAAAATTTTTATGAACCTATCTCACTAAACGCTTTTCAGCCGATTTTTTGGATCTTGAGGGTGATTTTGTGATGAATTTTGATCTCAACTTATGAAAGTTGAGCGCAAAATCAGCCCAAGAGGCAAGAAATCGGCAAAAATGGTTTAGTGAGATAGGT
>JBAUVX010000336.1:0-7401 GCA_049583465.1 Waddliaceae bacterium
CTTCTCGATTTTGGAGAAAATTGCTAGCTCATACGGTGTGTGTCAAACTGAATATGGAATTAGGCAACGAGCCTTTACAGTTTGAAGGTCTCATAACGCATTAACAATTCGCCCATGGGGTAAATTAATAAAATTAGGATCAATCTCACACCCCAATCTAGAAGGTCAAACTTCTTTTGTCGCCTGCATGAACCTATCTCACTAAACGCTTTTCCTCCTTGTCTTGCAGAAACTGTGGTGCTATCATCAATGCCATGAAAGAATTTGATCGACTTGTAGACATCGTTTCCGATCTCCTGGGGCCTAACGGCTGCCCTTGGGATCAACAACAAACACTAAAATCGATTCGGCGCCATCTCATTGAAGAAGCTTATGAAGTGATCGAAGCGATCAATAATGACGATCACGACAATATTGTTGAAGAGTTGGGTGATCTCTTCTTAAATGTCGTTCTTCTTAGCAAGCTCGGAGAAAAAGAAAAAGGAATCGCCATTAAAGAGATTTTAAACGAGATCAACAACAAACTCATTCGCCGGCATCCCCATGTTTTTGGCAATACGAAGATTGACAATCTCCAAGAAGTGATGCAACAATGGGAAGCGATCAAACAACAAGAGAAAGGGAAAAATTCTCGCATCAGCAAACTGGATGCCATTCCAAAAAACCTACCCACAGTCCTTCGGGCACAACAATTGACAAAACTCATAGAGGCTCTACCGATCGAATCCGACGATCCGGAACTCCAAATGGGATCTCGGCTTTTCTCTGTCATCCAAGACTGCCAACGCCGAGAGATCGATGCTGACTTAGCGTTACACAAAGTGCTCTCGCATCACGAGAGAAGATTTCGCGAAAGCGAGGAATAAACACACCCTCTAGCTAACTTGTCCTGCCTGATAATTTTTCAGTGTTTACGATCAAAATTATTCTATTTATTAAAGGAGCCGCTTGCAATAACGGAGATAAAGAGGTAAAAGCAAAATGCGGATCAACAAATAGACGAACCCACGGAAATGATGGACAGCCTAATGCTCGATCCGGAACAACAAGAACGAACAAGTTGTCGCCTACAACTTCGGAGATGGCGTATCTTTCTCATCATGTGCTTGCTCAGGGTAAGCGTCAAAAAAACCTGTCTTGAAAGAATTTAAGAGAAGTTCTTTTCTTTAGCTTTGACCCAATTTTCTGGGAGCAGTTCATCAGCACGATTATAAGGATGACTCATGAACCGGCGAAGAATATCCTCAAGATATTCTCGAGGATTGATTTTAAGCGTACGATATGTTTGTACAAGAGACAGTTGGGATTATTTGACGCTTACGTTGCAGGGGAGTGGGGTAGAAGTGGGGAAACCCCATTAATACAAAAAAAAGCACTCCAAGGTTTACCCCGAAGTGCTTAGTGATCAAAGACTCCGGATGTAAGATTCGAACTTACGACCAATGGATTAACAGTCCACTGCTCTACCGCTGAGCTAATCCGGAATAGATACCAAATCATAACAGAAGATGTATTTTTACTGTATACCTTCCCCAAATTTTTCTCACGATCAAGAAAGAAAATCCTGTGTGTGCTTGCAAAAATCTTGCAAAGTCGAGTTTAGAGCTGGAAATCTTAACATGGTTAGGGTCATAATAATTTTTGAACTCAAGTTCCGCATTTTGCGCTAGGCGATTTCAATAGATTTTTGATTCTAAGCGGGTTATAAAATCGAAGCTTGGTCCGTATAGACATTGTCGAATAAAGGGATTATTTAATGGGGATTGCAAAGGGGCTAGCCCCTTGTCCGGGGTTTGGGGCGGAGCCCCAAGAAGAAGAGCAGAAGGAGAATTTTGCAGATTTTGCAGGAAAGAGGGGTTTACACATGACCGAGATTTTTCCTAGATAAGGTGAACAAGGCCTCTGTGGTCACCAATCGAAATTTTATAATCCGCTTAGAATCAAAAAGATGAAGAAATCGCCCGCGCAAAATGCGGAACTTGGGTTTGAACTCGACTTTGCAAAATTTTTTGGATGAAGTAAAAAGGAGATCAAAAGATGCAAAACACTAAATATCATCTAATCGCCGCTGTGCTGTTAATCACTGTGTTCCTTTACCCGTGTGATGCAGCTACACCAAAACTACACGAACGGGTAAGCGGAAAAGCTTTGAAGATACTGAACAATCCCAAATATGTGACCCTGTTGATTCTCTCTCAAGAAGAAGGGGAAGCAGGCGAAACTCCCATACATGAAATTCATCTGAATAACATTGAAATCGAACGGCTGAAAAGAAATCTGCTGGATGATCATAACTATGACTTTACTCAAACTCGACACCCTCCTTTTCGGCCAGAAATTTCTTTTAAATTCGAAGATGGCCAAGAGCAAGTGCTCCATCTCTTTGTCGGCTCTCACTGTCATCAGATGCTCTTCTATCTGCCGTCTCTTTCGGCTTTCGTCAATTACACACCGGCACAGGAAAGATTAGAACATTTTTTTCAAGAACTGACAGCAGAAGTAATGGTAAGAAATCGATATTCAGGATGAGGAATAACCGATAGATGGCCCCTTTCAGCTGAAAGAAAACTGACAGTAAAAGTGAATAAAACCGAAAAAAATGAGGCTGCCAACATGTCGGCAGCCTCATTCAAAGTGTTTAGTAATCCATTCCGGCAGGTACCGGCGATGTGGTTTTCTCTTCCGGAAGTTCCGCGATAATGGCCTCAGTTGTCAAGAGCATCCCTGCAATAGATGCCGCATTCTCTAATGCGAGACGGGTCACCTTGGTGGGATCGAGAATTCCTGCTTCAATCATGTCAACATACTCGTCTGTCAACGCATTGTAGCCGGAATTTCCCTCTAAACCCTCGACTTTTTGCAGGATGATCGATCCCTCTTGGCCTGCATTAGCGGCTATCTGACGAAGAGGAGCACTCAGCGCCTTCGCGATGATAAGAGCCCCTGTTTTCTCATCTGCCTCTAACTTGTCGGCTAGAGCCTTAACCGCAGGGATAGCGCGTACGAGGGCAACACCGCCACCGGGAAGAATTCCTTCTTCTACAGCCGCTTTTGTCGCATGCTGCGCATCTTCTACGCGGTCTTTTTTCTCTTTCATTTCGATCTCAGTCGCAGCACCGACACGAATTACCCCGATGCCGCCTGAAAGCTTGGCCAGACGCTCCGTGAGTTTTTCGGCGTCGTAAGTCGAGTCTGTCTCCTCGATTTGCCGCTTAATCTGTGCAATGCGATCTTTGATCTTTTGCTGATCGCCTTCTCCTTCGACAATTGTAGTTTCTTCTTTGCCGATGATGATTTTTTTTGCACCGCCTAACATGTCCAACGTCGCATGTTCAAGCTTTTGTCCCAGCTCTTCGCTGATGACTTGCCCATTAGTGAGGATAGCAATGTCTTCAAGCATGGCTTTTCTGCGGTCGCCAAAACCCGGAGCTTTGACTGCACACACTTTAAGGCCTGCACGCAATTTATTCACCACCAGAGTTGCCAAAGCCTCTCCTTCAATGTCCTCTGCAAGGATTAATAAACTTCGTCCGCTTTCTGCAACAGCTTGCAAAATGGGGATGATGTCTTTTGCCGTGGCAATCTTCTTTTCGTGAATAAGAATGTAGGCGCTTTCCAGAATGCATTCTTGCGTTTCTGCGTTTGTCATGAAATAGGCAGAGAGATAGCCTCGGTCAAAGTTCATTCCTTCTACAACATCTAACGTTGTCTCGAATCCCTTGGCTTCTTCCACGGTAATCGTGCCGTCTTTGCCTACCCGCTCCATTGCCTTCGCAATGATTTCTCCAATTTCTTCGTCACTATTGGCAGAGATCGTCCCCACTTGGGCAATTTCTTGCTGGGTTTGCACTTTCTTGCTGCGGTTATTAAGTTCGCTAATCACGATTTTGACCGCTTTTTCCATGCCGCGCTTGAGATCCATGGGATTGGCTCCCGCAGTAACATTGCGCAATCCTTCACTGTAAATAGATTCTGCGAGCACTGTTGCTGTCGTTGTCCCATCGCCGGCCTTGTCTGAAGTTTTGCTGGCGACTTCTTTGACCATTTGAGCTCCCATGTTTTCATGCTTATCTTCGAGCTCGATCTCTTTTGCTACTGTGACTCCATCTTTCGTAATGTGCGGGATGAATCTGTCGATGATGACGTTGCGTCCTTTTGGGCCCAGCGTGATTTTCACCGCATCCGTTAGCGTCCTGACTCCTTTTAGGATTTTATGACGTGCATCTTCCTTATACTTAATATCTTTTGCTGCCATTTTTCTATCTTCTCCTTTTCTGTTAATCGTTTAACATTACTCTTCGATAACGGCAATCAGGTCATCGGTTTTCAAGATGACATACTCCTGATCGTCCAACGTGACCTCTTGTCCCGAATACTTTTCCATCAAGACAATATCACCAACTTTAACCGGAAGGGGAATGGGGTTTCCCTTTTTGTCCTTCTTGCCGGTTCCGACAGCGATAATTTCCGCTTGCTCTTGTTTCTTTTTTGCAGAATCGGGGAGAAGTATACCTCCTTTCAGCGTTTCTTGTGCTTCTAGTCGACGGGCGAGAATGCGATCGCCTAGAGGCTGCAGTTTGACTGTTTGTTTGGGATTCATTTCCTTTGTTTGAGTCATGGTTCAAAACTCCTCTTGCTAAAGTTAAAAGACTTGTGTCAAGTTTTGAGGTCGATCGAGTGATCCCTCTGATCCCTCCTTGAAGTAATATAAAATAGCGGTTTTAAGATTTTTTAGGCAAGAAAAAATTAGCAATGCAATGAATTGACTGCTAAACCGCCGATTTTACTTGAGAGATTGTCCTATTTCATGACGCGTCATGCAAAAGCAGCTCTTCGAGTTGATCGATCAGACGGCTAAATGTGCGGATGGCGGCCTCCACAGTTTCGGAATTTCGCATGTCAACCCCTGCCATTTGAAGTTGGTCGATGGGATAACGACTACAGCCGCTTTTGAGAAAAGATAAATACTCTTCTCGTTCTTTTTTTCCTCCGCTAACAACCCGATCGCTCAATGCGATTGCAGCACTCATACCGGTTGCATATTGATAGACATAAAATGTGTAGTAAAAATGGGGAACCCTGGCCCATTCAATCGCAATCTCTTCGTCGATGACGGCATCTTCGCCGAAATAAGCGGCGTTTAACCGATAAAATTCTTCCTTAAGAAGAGTCGGAGTCAGGGGAACACCCGTTTCAGCAAGATGGTGGATGCGTAATTCAAACTCGGCAAACATCGTTTGGCGAAAGAAAGTCGAGCGGATGTCTTCAATTTTCTGATTGATAAGAAAGATTTTTTCTTCTCGGCTTGCGGAGCGTTCGATGAGAAAGCGAGTGAGGAGGTCTTCGTTGAAGGTGGAAGCCACTTCCGCCAGGAAAATCGGGTAATGTCCGTAGTGATAGGGTTGGTTTTTGTAGCTCAAAAGGCTATGCATACTATGCCCGGCTTCATGCGACAATGTGAAGACATCGCGCAATAATCCTGTATAGTTCATTAAGATGTAGGGCATGCTGTCGGAGCATCCGCTTGAATAGGCCCCCGATGCTTTGTTTTTGTTTTCATAGCGATCTACCCACCGGTCTTGTCTAAGCCCTTTCCTAAGGGTTTCTTGATATTCATCACCAAGAGGGGCTACCGATTCGATGACGACTTCTTCAGCCTTTTCATAGGGCATTTTGATATTAATATCCTTAGTAAGAGGAACATACATATCATAAAGGTGCAGCGCATCAACCCCAAGGATTTTTTTGCGGAGTTTAACGTATCGGTGAAGAATAGGTAAATGGTCATTCACCGCTTTGACCAAAGAGTGGTACACACCGACATCAATGTTATGGGGGGAAAGGGCGGCTTCTAAGCAAGAAGAGTAGCGGCGGGCTTTGGCAGTGAACAGGTGGCATTGCACTTGACCGTTGATGAGTTCGCCCAAAGTATTTTCATAGTTTTTGTACATCGCAGAATATTGTTGAAAGGCATTTTTCCTAAGGACGCGATCGTAGTCGCGAATAAACACGCCGTACGAGGCATGAGTGAGGTCGTGCTGTCTCCCTTTACTGTCGGATACTTGGCTAAATAGGAAGTCGGCATTGTTGATGGCGGAAAACGTTTTTTGCGGGATTTCAAGTGTTTTGCCTGCTATTGCAAGAAGTTTTTCTTGATCTGAAGGTAAAATATGCGGTTTGATCCGAAAGATCTTCTCCAGATGAAAATGGTATTCCTTTAGTTCGGGCGATGAGAGAAAGGCATCAATGATGGGTTGGGGAAGAGATAACAATTCAGGCTCAAACCAGGCGGTCTCTTCGGCAAATTTGTGCACCGCATCTGTGATCATTTGAAGAGCTGCTTGGTAGATGGAGTTAGTGATGTCTTCATCTCGTTTAAGGTGAGCATACGTATAGAGTTTTCTTATGCGGCGATCGATGGCAAAGATATGATCGAGAGCGTTTTTTAGAGTGGCCGGTCCTTCTTCTAATTTTCCCTGAAGAGAAGAAAGCTCAGGCCATCCGCTTTCATGAATTTTCTGCGGGAAATGTGTTTCCAGGTCTTCTTTCCAGTCCTCAAGGGTTTGATAGAGTGCCTCGACATTCCAACAATCTTTTTGCGGAACCTTATCTCGTGATTGCATTATCATGGTGAACACCTACTTGGTTGCATAGTTGAGAATCTGTATTGCGGCCCTATATTGAACCAAGCATCATTTTGCCTGCATGGATGAAGAAATACTCAAAGGGGATCGGCAATGAGGTGAACAGATTAAGTAGATAAGAGATTTTTCGTCAAGATAAAAAATTAATTGAATATAATCGAAAACCCATGTATTTCAATAGAGACCTTCATGTGAAATGGAGACGTTGAAAACTTAAGACATTTTTTTGGGGATATGATGAAGACAAAAAAACAGGCAAAGAGATATGAGGTCAAGGGATCTTTTATCGTAAGAAATGATCGCGGTTTACACACAAGACCATCGACTGAAATCGTTAAATGTGCGGCATCTTTTAAATCCAATGTGCGACTGATCTATCAGAGAACAGAGGTGAACGCAAAGTCGCTTCTTGGGATTTTGATGTTAGCTGCGACAAAGGGGGCCAAAATTCATATCATCGCCGAAGGTGACGATGCAGAGGAAGCTGTTGTGAACCTCATAGAGCTTGCTGAGAATAACTTCAATATTAGATACTGAAAAAACTGCGTATCTGCTGCCCCTGTAAACCATGCCAAGAATAGGGCATGGTTTAAGGCGGGGCACAAAGAGGTAGCAATTCCCATCATGTATTAACCCCATGGGCGAATTGTTAATGCGTTATGAGACCTTCAAACTGTAAAGGCTCGTTGCCTAATTCCAAATTCAGTTTGACACACACCGTATGAGCTAGCAATTTTCTCCAAAATCGAGAAGCCTG
>JBAUVX010000337.1:0-1935 GCA_049583465.1 Waddliaceae bacterium
CTCCTTTGTAAAAGGAGTATGTTAGCATATTTTTTACTAGAATAAGGCGAAAAAATGGCTAAGACCCATTCTAACTGGATCTGGGTCTAATTCCAAAAAATCTCACCCAAGGGGTGGAAATATAGGATATTTTATTGGAAATCCAACAATACATGACAAGTCTAGATTTGCAACTCTCTAGAATTTGTGAAGATTCCGGAGCATCTCTGCACGATGCAGATTTCTACATGGTCTTATTACGAAGAATCTGGCGAATACTAGAAGAGACTGCCAAAATCAATTCCCGTGTTGCTAATTTAAAGGGAAAATATCGAAAACTTTACCAAAAAATAAAAATTAGGGATCACTTTGAACACAAAGACAAAGATATGATAGTCCCATCAGACAAGGAACTTTTGGTGAAGACTGGTGTTTTAAGCAAAGAATCCAAAGGCAATATTCAGATTCAAATTTGTTTGGTTAAGGGAAAGGATTCGATCTCTATCATTTCAGGTGCTCGGAGCTGGGACATTAAAAATGACCACCAAATTTTTTGCGAGTTGATAAAAGAATTTATTAAACTTTTTCCTTTTGACTAAATCAGTTATGGATTTTTTTCCCTACCTCACCTCAATAGGATGAAATCTAGAAGAATCTCATAGGGTATTTTTGTGGGTTCGAGAGTATTGCCTCTAACTAGGGCGCCTTACATCCCGAACATAAATGACCGGGTTTTTCGGTGACCTTGGATAAAACTATAGATTTTGACAAAAATATACCCTACATGGTATAACTAAGCTAAAGAGACAAAGAGTGAATCAAGCGAAACCGCTCATATATTTAGGGTCCACTCGTAAGGATTTGGAGAAGTTGCCTAGTACGGTCAAGGAGGAGTTCCTCCACGGACTCCAAGAGGCTAGTCGAGGCCGTACACACCCGAATACCAAAGCTCTTAAGGGATACAAGGGCGGGGGTGTTCTCGAACTGATAGAGGACCATCGGGGTGACACGTTTCGAGGCGTGTACACGGTCAAATTAAAAGGGATAGTGTGGTGGCTACACGTATTCAAGAAAAAGAGTACTAAGGGCATCGCTACACCAAAAAAGGATAGAGAATTGATAGACCGCCGCTTGCAGTTTGCAATCGCGAACTACAAGGACTGGATAAAGAAAGGTTTGTTAGATTAAGAATGGAGACAACCATGTCTAAGAAGGATTATGATATCGAGGTATACGTAGGGTCTGGAAACGTGTTTGAGGATCTGGGATTCCCAAATCCTCAAGAGGCTCTAGCGAAATCGGAGCTTGCCGGAGAGATCCATCAAGTTATCAAGTCACGCAAACTTACCCAGAAGCAGGCAGCGGAAATCATGGGGATTGCTCAGCCGAAAGTTTCAGATATAGCAAGGGGTAAGCTGTCCAAGTTTACTATAGATAGGCTAATGAGATTCCTTCGACTCTTAGGTCGAGACATCGAGATCCGAGTGAAGAAGCATACTCAGCGTTCCGTACCGCCAACTCTTCAAGTGGTCGGAGTCAATCCTTCAAAGACACCCGGAAAACGACTGTCAGCTTAAGCTTTAGGAACACAGAAAAATACGACCCTCCCTTAGTTAGCTTTTATTTGAAAAGTAGGGGATAATTTAAATTATGTTGCATATCATTAATATTTAGACATTTATAAATATATTATCAGACTTTCCAAAGGTAAATACGACTTTCTGCCTGCAAGCAGCATTGGTTTTTCTGCAATTGTGGATTATTTCTAGGAGATAAGAGTAAGTGGAGATCCGCTAATTGACATTTCGAGGTTTTAGTCAAAAATACCCTATTTTACCCCATGGGCGAATTGTTAATGCGTTATGAGACCTTCAAACTGTAAAGGCTCGTTGCCTAATTCCATATTCAGTTTGACACACACCGTATGAGCTAGCAATTTTCTCCAAAATCGAGAAG
>JBAUVX010000338.1:0-6862 GCA_049583465.1 Waddliaceae bacterium
AATCGAAGCTTGGTCTGTAGTCACCAATCGAGATTTTGTAATCCACTTAGAATTAAAAAGATGAAGAAATCGCCCGCGCAACATGCGGAATGTGGGTTCAAAGAAGAGAGAAGGCCAATGATAAGAAAGCTGACTCCAAGAGAAGATGACGTTCCGTCTTTCAATATCGACACAAGTAAGCTTCCCGAATCGCTAGGATAAGGCATAAATCACCTCCAAATACTTTCTGAGGATCCTTTATGCCATAAGGAGAAAAGATTTTAAACAGGTTCTTAATAGGGCAAGTTGGGTTCTAACGAGGGAGGAGCTGGGTGACCAGTCTCCTCTACTCTCTGCATGAAAAGGCCCTGATAGTATCAGATTTTGTCAAGCTGTTTCAGACTATACTCACTTTAAGAGCGTACTCTTCAGGTGTGAGAGGGCCTGCTTTGTCAGCTGATAGCACTGCTGAAAGGCAACCGATTTTAGGGGCATCCCCCTAAGGTGTGAGAGGGCCTTATCTGTCAGCTGAATGCAACCGCTAAAGGCAACCGATTCTAGGGGCATCCCGCTAAGGTGTGAGAGGGCCTCATCTGTCAGCCGATGGCACCCCTGAAAGTCAACCGATTTTAGGGACATCCCGCTAAGGTGTGAGAGGGCCTCATCTGTCAGCTGACCGCACCCCTGAAAGTCAACCGACTCTAGGGGCATCCCGCTAAGGTGTGAGAGGGCCTTATCTGTCAGCTGATAGCACTGCTGAAAGGCAACCGATTTTAGGGACATCTTCCTAAGGTGTGAGAGGGCCTTATCTGTCAGCCGACAGCAATAGTTAAAGTTAACCGATTTCAGGGGCATCCCGCTAAGGTGTGAGAGGGCCCGATCTGTCAGCTGACCGCACCACTGAAAGTCAACTGACTCTAGGGGCATCCCGCTAAGGTGTGAGAGGGCCTCATCTGTCAGGTGATCGGAAAGTCTAAAGGTAACCGATTTTAGGGGCATCCCCCTAAGGTGTGAGAGGGCCTGATTAGTAATCATATTCGACACAATGAATAAATAATTAAGATTGGGGAAAAATTGTTTTAATTTATCACAATCGTCATCTGAAATCTGAAATCCACTTAAATCAGCATATTTTAAGTGAATTGATGCTTCACCGAAGAAATTAATAGCCTCTTGTAAGCTCTTAAACCCAGCTGAAAATAAAGAAATTTTTTTCTTATTGATTGTATTAATAAGAACTTTAGGTCCTTTTTCAAAAGCCATTTTCTTGTCATAAGAGCAGACAGATTTAAGATTGGCCACATCAGTTACAGAAAGATAAGAGATAATTTCTGAATAGAGATCGCTGGAAAGCGGGGGATTGCATCGGGAAATTTCTTTAAGATCCTTTCCAAAATCTTTTACCTCTTTGGATGTGGTGGCTAGCAATGCTCCTCCCAAACGCGCAACGGCTCTTGATAAATCGTCATCGTTTCTACCTTCCGTTATTGATAGATTGCCGAGATGTTTTTTTATTTGTTCAAAAAAGTCAGGCGAAAATTTTTCTTTAATCTTAATAAAAAGGTCGTTGATTTTTTCTTCGTTGTCGTTGTTTTGGCCGGTTAAATCCTTCAACCAAGCAGTAATATTTTCTAGATCACTAATATAGGTGACATTTATCATTGTTTTTCCTTGTTTTTTAATAAAATTATAATAAGTGACATTAAATGTCAATAGATAAAACTGTTTTGTAGGGCCAAAGTAGAAACTTCCGGTTTTCTCCAAAGTAGAAATTTCCGCTTTTTTTGTTAGATTGAGCAAATAACTCAATTAGCAACAAAGGAGGGCCAATGTGGAGGAGACCATAGCCATGAGTAAGAAGGAAATAGATCGTTGCTGTTCTAGAGCAAGTCCGTAATAAGAAGTTAAAACAACGTCAAGCGGCTGAAATTTTAGGTATCTCAGACCGACAGGTAAGAAATTTGTTGGCAGTAGTTAAGGTCAGAGGGGTAAAAGGGCTAATTTCCAAGAAAAGAGGGCTGCCAAGTAACAATCAAAAACCCAATAAATTGAAAGAGGATGTCCTTTCGTTACTCCAATCAAAATACGAGGGATTCGGACCAACTTTTGCAAGTAAAAAGCTTGAAGAGCTTGATAACATCAAAGTGCACGCTGAGACATTAAGACTATGGATGATTAGCTCCAAACTCTGGATCCCTAAGCAAAAAAATATAAAAACACATCCCTCAAGAGAAAGAAGAGCCTGCTTCGGCGAATTGATCCAAGTTGATGGCTCTCGTCACCGCTGGTTCGGAATGGATGGCCCTGCGGTTACTCTTCTTGTTTTCATTGACGATGCCACTAGCAAAGTGACAACCTTGCGCTTTTGTAACCAAGAAACTCTGAACGATTATTTTAAAACATTAGAAACACATCTTAAACGGTACGGCATTCCTCGGGGTATCTATACCGATAGACTCAAAGTCTTTAATGGAGAAAAGCAACTTTCGCAGTTTCAACAAGCTCTTCATTCTCTTGGGGTTGAATCAATTTTAGCATATTTTCCGGAGGCGAAGGGTAGAGTGGAAAGGGTCAATCGCACCCTACAGGATCGTCTTGTTAAGGAATTGGCTTTGCGAGGAATAAAAACAATCGATGAAGCGAATGAATATCTACCAAAGTACTTAGAGGTACATAATGAGAAGTTTCCAGTAGAACCGGCGAGCTCTTTCGATGCTCACCGGCCCCTGGAAAAGGATTACGATCTTGAACGTTTACTCTGTCGACGTGAAGAACGAACCCTAAGCAAAGACTATGTATTCCAATTCCATAACAGATTTTACAAAATAAATGAAACGCCTGAAATTAAAAAACCTAAAGGCCGAAAGATTGAGGTAAGAATTACAAGAAAAGGAAAAATAAGAGCTTTTCTAGGCCCTATAGAGCTGAAATTTTCTCCTTTGGATGAGATAATCCAACCATCTGTAATGACAAGGGAGGAAGTCCTTTTTTGGAAACCAAAAAATCATAAACCAGTACCTAGTAGTCACCCTTGGAAAAGAGGTTTCACGCGCGGGAAGAGAAAGAAAGATCAACCGGCATGCTTTGTTTAGAGGATAAAAGCCATAGGATTATTCACAAATTCATTGCTGTTAGCTGAGGGAGAAAGGGTCGCGGCTACTTCTTTGGGTAACCTGAATCTAGCAATGAGGAAAAAAATTGCAACAAAGCCTCCAGTTCTCTTTTTCCTTCCTGGTGGCTGGGATAGCAAGTAATGGAAAGCGATCCGCCTCCTTTTAACAAACAAAGAGCGCTTGATCGAAAGCCCAAACCCATCCTTTTGATTCCTGTAAAACGCATTGGGATAAAACAAGGGTATCATTGCCGTTCCCACAGGTAGCATCGATCACGCGACCGCCTTCTCGAATGAGCTGCTTCCAATAAAAATGAGCCAAACGAAGATGCGAGCAGAATTGTGCTTCTGTCAATGTTTGGTCTCTTTCAAAATACCAAAAAGCCAAAGGATAGGAGCAAGACTTTTTTTGGGGAGATACAGCCCTTCTGTCACAAAAATGTCATTGATGTCTTCAGAATAAAGCTTGTTCGGATCCCCCAATGTACGAAGAATGTTTGTAATGGTCCGAAGATGAACAGGAATATCGCCGTCGCGCATCGCTTGGTCAACTTTATTGAGAACAATTCTTGCATTAAAACGCTGATGAAAAAGTTGACAAGTCAAACGGTCAAAATCACCGATTATTGTCGGGGCCCAGAAATCGGAATAGTTGATATTTTCCACCATTCCAAGCAGCTTGTTGTGCTTGAGAACTTGGTAGACGTAAGAGAAGACATGCGCACTGTTTTGTAGATGATTTACCTCCTTCGCAATGACTTGAACGACTTCTCTGCTTGCTGTTAGAGCAAGGTCATCGACGAATTTGTGAAGTTCAGCGGTAAAGTCTATCAGCTGTTGTTGTTCATCCGGTTCATCAACAGAAAAGGGGGGCATAACCGCTCCTTTTTGCGCTGCCGTCCCTTCCCGGTTTGCAAGCGAACAGACAACATTGTAAGCGGTGTCAATACGATGACTGAATCCCTCAACGCAAGACCCATAGCTGCCAGTTGAAAGATCTTCGATCAATGACTGTTTTGCATCATCCTGCCAATCAGGAAAGGTCTCGGGGCGAAGAGCGTACTCGACTGCCAACAATTTGTCCGCCTGTCGTTGATAGAACGCATCTCGTTCATTGGAGCGAAGGCCGGACAGGTCTTGCTTCTCGGCTATCTTATTAAGAACCTTATTCAAATCAGCGGCAACTGGAGAATTCATCCTCAAAGCATGGGCTAGAATGCCAAAAATGCCTGCGTCATCCGGAAGAGGACCCAGAGGTTTAGCGACATTGATGTCACGGAGCGGAATCTCGAAAGGAAAGGGCTCCAGAATAACTTTTTTGATCGGGCGATGGCCAATCCCGAAACCGAATAGAGTCGCTAACCCCAGGAGCAAGGCAGCAGATTTAGCAAGCAAGACAACATTTAGCGTCAAGAGTGAAAACACAACACCCCCGCAAGACAGGAAGGCCCCGAGGGCCGAAATGACATGAACGGCAAATTGCAAGCGGTAACGAATGGCTTCAATCTGCTCGTCGCTCAGCGAGAAGGAAGACATTGGACAGTAATTATTTACGAGACCGGCTAAGTTAATCATAGGGAATAACATAAACAAAACGGTGCTTATTTTTCAAGGCATATATGCCTTTTTCCCTAAGGGAGATGCTCAATCAAAGCGTTTCCACATCATCATAGCCTTAGATGTGCGCCGTTGCAAAAATTTGAAAGACAAATCGATCTTAAAGCTCTCATTATAAATAGGATAAAATAGACGATTCCGAAGAGGCTGGAAGCAATAAAAGGCGTAAAAAAAATCCCGGTTTTTTATAATGATAGTGAGGAAAAAAATAGAGAGGAGGGCAAAAATGTCTAATCGAGAATTTTCCGGAAGTATATCTAAGAAGATGCTGGATGCAGAAAGGATAGGAAAAACAATCGGGTCCGAGGCATTCCAGCCGGCTGGAAAGCCTCAGACCCGTTTGTTTTTCCTATCCTTTGGTCTGATTCTCGCTGAAGCGGGACTCATCCGTTTAGGAATGGAAGAGAGGATATCCTATCGATTTGATCCTCATCTCTTTACCCCCGCTCCCGGGCAAGGGGTCATTGCTTTGGAAACGAGGGTAAACGACCACGCTGCTCAAGAAATCTGCGAGGCAATTAACGATTCGCAACAACATATGCGCGCTACAATAGAGATGGAATTTTTGAAAGTTTTAGGTTTGGATTGCAAAGCCCCCGTAGGAGCCTTTACCTTTGTTAAAGGAGGAAAAATCCATTTAAAGGTCTTTGTTGCTAATCCCGAGATGACAGCTTTTTTTGAAGAGGAGGTAATGACAACACCGAAACAGAGAATTTCTTGCGCCCAAGCCTTAGGAGAAAAGTGTCTGCAGTTGATCACTCACTTAAGCAATAGCCCGAATCTTGTCAATTTCAGGATGCTCCTTCCAAGCTACCCAAAGGTCGTATTTTTGCTGAAGGTTTAGCCAAAGCTCGGGCGTTGTGCGAAATAGCTTGGCAAGACGAAGCGCCATCTCCGGGGTAACTCTTCCCGCTCCCGTTCGGATTTTGTGCAGGGTTTTTCTGCTAATCCCAAGGGCATTCGCAAGCCCCTGTAAATTTTTTATCTCAAGGGGCTTAATATAATCCTCCTCGAGAATAATACCCGGATGGGTAGGCTTTCTTTTATGCATTCTTTAGTCCTCCTAATGATAGTCTCCATACTGAACGTCATAGGCATGAAATTTTTCGAATCTGAACCAGACTCGATAATTGCCATTGACTTTAACCGACCAATAATTTTTCCACTTTCCAGTCAACTGATGGAGTTCTGAGTCCGGATAATCCATATCCCGGATGTCCGCCGATGTATCCAATCTATCCAATATTCTTTCAAGTTTTGCTGCGTGGTGTGGTTGAATTCCTGACTTAGACCCGGTTTCAAAAAATTTCTCCAGTTTCTTGTTTCCAAAAAATTTAATCGCCACGGTGCCAACTTCTGCCTATCTGTACACTCAGCGTAACCAATAAGGTTACATTCTGTCAAATACAACAATTAGAATATGGTGCACTGGTGGTGCACTTTACCACAACAATGAGCAAAAAGAGACAAAATAGTACGCGATCTCCCTGACTTCCTAACCCACTTATTTTCTTATTGCTACGAATCGTCCATTGTTGTAATCTATTGAATCTCAACGGACTGTTAACCCATTGGTCGTAAGTTCGAATCTTACATCCGGAGATTCCCTGGTTGATGTGATACTGCAAGGACCGTTGAAAACGGTTCACGCAGTGTTACTAAATGGGTTCTTTAGCGTAATTTCAACCCTACTCGCTCCAATAGGATTTCCCTTTGCATTACGAAGACCCAGCTTATTCATCTCAAAAGCGATTGTTTGGAATGGATGAAAATGCAAAGAGTAGCAGCAAAAGCACAATTCCAAGGAAAAGCAATCGGGTCTGCCTTGATGCGTTTTTGCGAAGAATATGCTAAAAGACACGGGTTCAAATCCATCTATTGCCATGCGTGTGGCACTGCAATCCAATTCTATCTGAAAAACCAATATGAGCTTGAGGGAGAGCCGTTCGACGAAGATGGCATACCTCACCGAAAAATGAGAAAAACGATTTAGGAAGCATCGATGTATCAGCGATTTTTTTTAATGTTTCACCCCATGGGCGAATTGTTAATGCGTTATGAGACCTTCAAACTGTAAAGGCTCGTTGCCTAATTCCATATTCAGTTTGACACACACCGTATGAGCTAGCAATTTTCTCCAAAATCGAGAAGCCT
>JBAUVX010000339.1:0-7361 GCA_049583465.1 Waddliaceae bacterium
TTCTCTCTGTGCTCTCTGTGTCTCTGTGTTTTACACTAACAACCATGCTTTAAATGAGTGGTGAAACTAGTACCTGCGCATTATCAACCGAAATCGCAAAATCGCAATTCGCCCATGGCGTTAATGAGTAACCGTTCAAGGGGATTATCACGCTTAATAGTCGATTCTGAGGGCATCTGCAGAGTCAAAAATGCTCGCAAATAGGTCTATTCGCTCTCGCTATTCTCATTGCTAGCATCCACCATCTACCCATTTTGGTTTTCCGGCATCTCAGGATTTCTCGGCCTTGCCTCTTCGGCGGGACGGTCTTCTCCTATGTCAACCCAATCTTTATCTTCGTCTTCGATCTCGTCATCTTCAATATCTTGATCGTCATCAAAAAGTCCGCTGAGGTTGATCACATCATCTAGTTCATCTCTTTGATTCACCCAAGCATAATCTTGTCTTTGTTCATTATCTTCGATGATAGGCCCTCTTCCGGCTTCTATATCATTAGCAATAGCCCGCAATTCCTCTTGATACTGCTCATTGGCATTGTTATGCCGGTGCTCTCGAAACGCTCTAACTCCATTCCATCCAAGGTTTAGAGCTAAAGCTGCAGCCCCTCCTGTAGCATTTGCAATATTAGGCAGCACAAATTGATGAAAAGAGGGACTGACGAATGGACCAACCACCCATCTCCCCAATATTCCCACAGCTTGATCGCTTAGAACGTCATGGGTTATTCTTCGTGCTATTCCCATTGCCGCGCGTCCGGCAAGTTGAGGGCCGTAGTTGTAGCAAAGACCTCTGGAATAATAACCGAATGCGGAACTAGCAGCCCCCTGCAGAGCGGAATGCGGGACAGCAGACGAATAAACCCTGCCTCCAAAAGACCGTACACGACTAATTAAGCTGTTATTATCAACGTTAGCATTGTTGCCATCGTTATTGTTGGCATTATTGTTATCTCTTCCTATTAGACTAAACATATTGTACCTCATTAAATTTATATCAAAATTAATTTATACGACTATTATATAATAGAAATATTATCTTTATTTAAAGATTTGTTTAATTATTGTAAATTTTATTAATTAGTAATGTTTCTAAATCAATATGATTTAGTATTTGTTGTGTAATTAATTAAGCTCAAGAAATGGCATTTGTGCTGTTCTAGATTTCCGGAATTGGACGGACGATGCCTACCGGTTTGCAGGAACTGAAGGATAATCTTTAGGGATAGCGGCTAGCAGTTGTTGCGTGTAAGGGTGCTTTGGATGGTGGAAAATCCCTTCAACGGAGCCGTGTTCCATGATTTTGCCCTGGCGCATGACCACGACATCATCGGAAATGTGCCGGATGACCGATAGGTCGTGAGAAATAAAAAGATAGCTGAACCCCATTGTTTCTTTAAGTTCCATTAATAAATTCAAGATTTGCGCTTGGATAGAGACATCTAGAGAAGAAACAGCTTCATCACAGACAATGAGCTTGGGATTCATCGCAATGGCCCGTCCGATGCAGATACGTTGCTGCTGACCTCCGGAAAATTGGTGGGGATAGCGGCTCATGGCTTCAGGCGAAAGGCCGACTTTTCTTAATAGGTCTGCTGTGATCTCTTCTTGTTCTTTTGGATTCGCAACGAGGCGATGATAAGTGAGGGCTTCCCCGATGCTTTGCCCAATGGTTTTCCGCGGGTTGAGAGAAGCGGAAGGATCTTGAAAAACAATTTGAATCTTTTGGCGGATTTTCTTGAGTTCATTCTGTGTGTATGTTTGGAGATTTTTCCCTTGGAAATGCACCTGTCCCGATGTCGGTTCAATTAATCGGATGGCGGCGCGTGCGGCAGTACTTTTGCCGCTCCCGGATTCTCCTACCATTCCCAACACTTTCCCCTCGAAAATGGTAAAGTCGATCCCATCGACCGCTTTAATCTGTCCTATCTCATGGCGGAATAGTCCGGAAAGGATCGGGAAATACTTTGTTAGCCGCTTAGCTTCTAGCAATTTTTTCATCATCATGACTCTCCGGAGAGCCAGCATTTTGATAGATGGCCGGGGGTGTCTCCAACAGGAAAATCGGGAACCTCGCCTTTTAGGCAAATATCCATGACATAGGGGCAGCGAGTATTGAAACGGCATCCTTGGGGGTAGGCGGTTAAGCTGGGGACTGTCCCTTTAATGGGTTGCAGCTTTCCTTTTGGTCCGCAGACGGATGGTCGGGAGTCGAAAAGCCCCATCGTATAGGGATGTGCCATTTCGCTAAAAATTTGGAACACGTTTCCCCGTTCCATGGCTTGCGAGGTGTACATGACAATGACCTCATCGGCGACTTCTGCCACAATTCCCATGTCATGGGTAATCAGCAAAACCGCCATCCCCTTTTCATTTTGTAGTTCTTTGATTAGCTTCAACACTTGGGATTGAATGGTGACATCCAAAGCTGTCGTAGGTTCATCGGCAATTAAAATGTCGGGCTCGCACATCAATGCCATTGCGATCATGATGCGCTGTTTCATCCCTCCTGATAGTTGATGGGGATAGTTGTCCATCCGTTGTTCCGGGAGGGGAATGCCCACTTCGTTTAGCGCTTGGATAGCCCGTTGTTCTGCCGCTTCGCCGTAAAGTCCAAGGTGCAGTTCTGCCACTTCGATGAGCTGAGTTCCAATCGTGTAGACGGGGTTTAGGGCTGTTGCCGGGTCCTGAAAAATCATCGAAATATTGGCACCGCGGATTTTTCGCATTTCTTTCTCAGAGATAGCTAACAGATTTTTCCCCTTATACATGACTTCCCCGCGGGAAGGCAGGCAGGGAGGTTCCGGGAGGATGCGCATGATAGATAAGGCGGTGAGGGATTTGCCGCAGCCCGATTCTCCGACTAGGGCTAGGGTTTTGCCTAGATGCAAATCAAAAGAAAGTTGATCGACGACGTCATACACCTCTTTGCCTATTTGGAGAGGTGTCGCTAGATTTTTTACGGCAAGAATAGGTTCTTCCATAGTTTTAGCTTACCAAAATAGGCATTCTCGCTGCAACCCGGCATCCATCCATACGGGGATTCGTCCTTTACAGAAACGCAGAAGTTCTCTATCTTAAAAGAAATCTGTGTAGATGAGGGTCTCTTCTTGGAGAGATCCGTGCAGAGATGAAGTTCTCTCTTACAAGGCATGCACTCGTGCACATGAGATGTGATCATGTTGACAATCCTTAATCTCTTTGGCCGTTCTCCTTTTGCTCCTCTGGAGTCGCACATGGAAGAAGTGGCCAATTGCGTGTATTTGTTGACGGAGCTTTTTGAAGCTTTGCCAAAAAACGATTTTTCCATCTTAGAAGAGATTGCAAAAAGGATTTACAAGCAAGAACATCAAGCCGATCTGACCAAAAATGATATTCGCAACCATCTTCCCAAAAGTATTTTTCTTCCGATCGACCGAGGCAATCTGTTGGAGATTTTGACAATTCAAGATAGCATCGCTGATCGTGCAGAAGATATTGCCGTCTTAGTGACTTTAAAGCCGATTGAAATGATTGAATCGATCCGTGAAGATTTTCAACAATTTTTGGCAAAAAACATTGAAACATTCAACGGGGCAAGGACAATCATTAAAGAGCTCCACGAATTACTGGAATCCTCATTCATAGGAATCGAAGCGGAAAAAGTGCGAAAAATGGTCGATGACGTAGCGTATAAAGAACATGAAACCGATTTGATTCAACGTAAGTTGCTTAAAAGCCTCTTCCATGCTGAGGATGACATGGGTTATGCAACATTTTTTTTATGGCAAAAAATCTTTGAATCGATAGGGTCGATTTCTAATTTATCGGAAAACTTGGCATACCGCATCCGAATGACTTTAGATTTGAAATAAACAGGGCGCATGATGTCTGTAGAGACGGTATTGTTGGTCCTTATTCTCATTGCGGGCTTTTATATGGCTTGGAACATCGGAGCCAATGATGTTGCCAATGCCATGGGTACCTCTGTCGGATCGGGAGCATTAAACCTTAAGCAAGCGGTGATCATTGCTGCTTTTTTGGAGTTTTCCGGCGCTTTCTTTTTTGGTTCTCATGTTTCGGAAACCGTTCAAAAAGGGATTATTGACCCCGATCTTTTTATTTTCAATCCTCGCACTCTCGTTTATGGGATGTTTTCGTCTTTATTAGCTGCAGGAGCGTGGTTGCAAATTGCCTCCTATTTTGGTTTGCCTGTCTCGACAACGCACACGATTGTTGGGGCTGTCGTTGGTTTTGGCGCCATTGTTGGTGGTTTGGAGGCCGTACACTGGAACACTGTCGGCTTTATTGTTTCGAGCTGGGTGATCTCTCCTTTAGCAGGTGGAGCTTTAGGGTATTATCTTTTTACGATTCTGAGGAAAAGAATCTTTTACAATTTCAATCCTGTCGAAGAGGCAAAAAAATTAACGCCAATCATCGTTTTTGTGGTTATCATCACCCTTTCCCTTATTCTTCTTATCGATGGGTTAAAGCATTTTCATCCGGGCATCTCCTTTTTTCAGGCTCTGGGAGCCAGTGCGATCATTGGAGGTATAGGATCGGCAGTCAGTGCTATCTATGTGCGTCGCATCCGGGTCAATCCGTCGCTTGTTTCGACACGCCCAAAACATGGCTCCAACATCACTTATTCTCTGGATAAAGTGAAAAAACATCTTCAAAGGATAGAGGAACAATCTGAGGGAGAGTTGAAGTTTCGTTCCTCTGCTCTTCTTGAAGAAGCGGAAGAAATCTCCTCCGCACTGAAAAAAACAAGGGAACAAGAGGTTTCTTCATCAGAATACCAGTCTGTGGAAAAAATATTTAGCTATCTGCAAATTCTCAGTGCTTCGATGATGGCCTTCTCGCATGGAGCCAATGACGTTGCGAATGCGATCGGTCCTTTGGCGGCAGCGGTGGGAATTTTGACTACGGGGGTGGTTGCCATGCAGATGGCCGTTCCCCTTTGGGCCCTTGCACTTGGGGGGGCCGGAATTGTCATTGGGTTAGCGACATGGGGGTGGCGTGTGATGGAAACGATAGGGAGGAAACTTACGGAGCTCACACCTACTCGCGGTTTTGCTGCAGAATTCGGGGCTGCGGCAACGATTCTTATCGCTTCTCAATTAGGGATGCCCATTTCCACGACACACACTCTTGTCGGCGCTGTGATTGGCGTGGGAATGGCACGAGGTATTGAAGCATTGAATCTGGCACTGATGCGCGATATTATTGTTTCGTGGATTATCACCGTGCCTGCGGGAGCTTTCTTTGCGGTGGTCTTTTTTTATGTCATTCAATGGGCGTTCAGTTGAGAAAGCTCAAATGTTCCCATCCTGAAGGTTTACGGATCGCTGCCGGGAAAATCGTCACAACGCGCCGTCCCATTGTCTGAACGGCGCTTTTTGGAGGCTTTGGTGGAGCAAAGAGTGGGAATGAGCGTCTAAATTGTTGTAAAAGCTATCGTGTAGTCTTTTGGATTTGTCATCCGCGATTCAAGATGGCGTCTAACCTCTTTCGCTTCAATGCCATATAGAGACCTCGGATCTTCGCTGTAGTTTTCTTCTCCGGTGAGAGGACGCAGTCTTTTCATTCCAAGACTTGTAACCATTGCAATCAGGGGGTCATTATCATTTTTCACCGCAGCTGTAAATATTTTCACCGGCTCGCCATTGACCGCATAACGATTTTCCCACAGCACGTTCATGATACCGGCTACTAACATCACCGCTTCCAATCCCCTTCGCGTTCCTCGCTCTTCGGAATGAATGATAAGGCCGGCCTGTGAATGGCCCGGGGAATAGCAAGATCCGGAGGAAATGCGTCCAATCACTCGCTTTTGATCTTTGTCAAAAATCATAAAACCGGTAAAGGGATTGCCGTTAAGAGGCCTTGTGCTATCTCTTTCAATTTTTTTCTGGACCTCTTCTTTCCGTCGGGTTTGACCTGAAGCATAGTTTTGAGTAGTTTTAGAATCACCGAATACCGCACACATATCGTCAAGTTGAGGAATATTGAATGCTTCATCTCCAACCGCCGGTGCAAATCGTTGTTTGAATTCATCCTGATAAGGTTCGGTAAAATTTTGTACGATTAAGCGCTCTCCAATCGAACGGATAAAAAAACTACCTGTTTTTTCATGAAGATAGAACTCAGTCGTTATTTTGCCGGTATATTCTCCGGTGTAGTTGAATGGAATAGGTGCTGCTTCATTGATCATAGCAACCATTTTGTGGCCTCCTGAATGTTAGGAAAATTAACATAAGGTGTCAGCATAAGAAAGTGCCGACAAATTATCAAGATTAAAAAATTAATGTAAGCGCAGCGTGATAATGGTAAACGTTCAGCCCCTTGATAAAGACATAAACAGGGGGGGTGATCGCTAGAACAGAGGTTTTGCACAAGAAGGGGGGGGGAAGTGTTAGAGCAGAAAGAATCTCAGCTACTCTCAGCTTTACATCTTGAATCTCTGCAAGCGACTGAATAATACGCGATGTGCAAATTTTCAAAAGAAAAACTCGCACATCGCGTTAACGTGACTATGTTTAGATTAATCTAACCGAAAGAATCTCAAACCATCATCTACCAATACAAAATTAATAGGATTCTAAGGTCGTTTATGGCCTTCTTCTCCTATAGGAAATGTGCTGACATTGGAACTTGTGGAAATCAAGGTTTTTTTGCCGATTACATGACTTCTGTCTTTTTCTCTTCCTTGGGGAAAGTTCCATAGTGGCAGCAAAGTCTGTTATAGAGCCAAGCCAATATAAACAAACCAATGAAAGCGTCGAAGAATCCGTATAGCATTCCGATGACGGTTCCCGGAACGGTGATATCAAATCCTGGGTAGCACTCTTTTAAGAGTTCCATAAAAATAGGTGCATAACCGAAGAAGAAGCTGAGTAATGAGAGAGCTAACATGGAAACGGACCAGAGTATCCCTCCTGCAAGTCCTAATTTTACAGGATGTAACATCACATTACCTCCTTTAAAGGGGATTCATCCCTCTGCCTTAATGATAGCTCTTGCGTCAATTAATTAAAAATTAATCTTTACACTAAGAAAATTTGCATCTCGTTTATTACTAGTGAGTTAAGTTCTCTTATAAGGGAAAAAATTTAGCAAGGGCAAGAATTTCTGGGCACGATTTAACTTCGGGGCTCAATATAGTCGATAACCCGTGCTTTGTGTGATTTTTTTTAGCTCCACTTCTTGCCAAACTTGTCCAAGTTTGCCTTCGAAGAAGAGCTAAAAAATCTCGAAAAAAATGAAAAAAATCTGAACGAATAGCAATTTACGGATGAACCTATCTCACTAAACGCTTCTCAGCCGATTTTTTGGATCTTGAGGGTGATTTTGTGATGAATTTTGATCTCAACTTATGAAAGT
>JBAUVX010000340.1:0-2081 GCA_049583465.1 Waddliaceae bacterium
TTCCATACGAAACGGTCGGACAACACAACAGCTGCGGAACGGTTGTTTAGGATGAATCATCAAAATCTTTTCGAATCACTAATAGAGAACGTGAGGATTCCAGGTCGACCTAGAAGGCAATATCATAACCTGCAAAAGAGGTTAATGGGGAGGGAAAAGCGAATGGTGGGCTAGGGTGTTGACCGAAGAAGCGAACAAGGCCAAAGATTCATCGGGTCTGAGACCTTCCAGCCGGCTGGAAAGCCTCAGACCCGTTTGTTTTTCCTATCCTTAAGTATTCCTGTTAATAATTCACCAAATTTGTTACAAAATCTCTTCACGGGTCTCTTCTTTTTCATGGCTTTAAAAAGAGGATTTTAGAGACTCGTGTCTTTTTTAAACAATCTTTTAGCGGATATTTTCTTCAAGAACTCAAAGATGGGTTCAACTTAGCAGAACTTTTGGTTGCGGCTTGCCGCACTAGATGATTTGAATAGATTTTTAGAAGCGGTTCGAGATTCGTAGCTGACTGAAAAAAGATTAAATAAAGGAGTCAATAATGACACTTAGTGAAGAAGCGATGTCCTATCTGGAAGAGCATATTCCAGAGCTGGCAAACGTAGCATTTAAGCAAGCATATTGGGCAGCTCTTGCAACTGGCAGCAGTGTACTTGTCAGTGAAAACGGGAATTTAATTGAGATATTCCCTGATGGAAGACATAAATTTATCAAACATTTAGCTCCTGCAATACCAGTCATTCCAGGTCAAAGGTTAGAAATGCATGAATAAAGAAATTCTCCGTCTACGTATGTTTGCAGGCCCCAATGGCTCAGGTAAAAGCACATTTAAATCCATCATCCGGTCTGAACTGCTTGGAGTATTTATCAATCCAGATGAAATTGAGAAGGAGATCCGAGATTTTGATTTTTTGGATTTCGATGACTATGAGGTACAAACAACAAAAGAAGAAATCCTAAATTTTTTTATCAAGTCTCAACTCCTAAAAACTGCTGATCTGCTGGATGGTGCACGTGAATTGCGCTTTAATGATGGGAAGTTGAGTTTTTTCAACGCAGGAGTGAATAGCTATTTTGCATCAGTTGCAGCAGATTTTATTCGTCACAAGCTTATTGACTGTTCGAAATCCTTTACCTTTGAAACCGTGATGTCATTTTCAGATAAGATTGAGTTGTTACAGAAGGCGCAGTCAAGGGGGTACAGAACCTATTTGTACTATGTAGCAACAGAAGATCCTGCCATCAATATCTCTCGCGTGCGCTATCGAGTAAAAATGGGCGGCCATTCCGTGCCCGAGGATAAGATTGTAAGTCGCTATGAGCGTTCTCTCGATCTGCTGAAAGAAGCTATCCCATTTACCAATCGCGCTTACATTTTTGATAATTCGACTCATGAGCACATCTGGTTAGCGGAAATTACAGATGGCCACTTATTGGAAATGAAAACGGATCAAGTACCTGCATGGTTTAAGAAAGCTTTGGGAAGCAAATTCAATATAGGAAACAAGAGAGTCAAATAACAATGACACTAATACCTGCAATTATAAAGCCTTCTCTTACATCGAGCTTGGAAACGTTTGAGCAAGCTAAGGCGTTTCAGGCAAATCTTGTTTGGAAAAAACTGGATGAAATTACCTTGGAGGAAGCCCTATCCCATTGGCTATCTACTTTGACTCATAAAACGCAGATCAACTACCGGTCTGGCATTCGCAAGCTATTTGCACGCCTTATTCTCTTCAAGCATACCTCTTTTCTTTTGCAATTTGATGTATAAGTTGTAGCTCATTTGGCACACTTACTCGGCCCTGTGTTCGGCATGTGTTTTGCTGCACCTTATTCTCTTCAGGCATACCTCTTTCCTCCATCTTCTCCGCACCTAATAGGTTTGTTCGAACCCACATTCCGCACCCGCTCCGCAGGGTAGGGCTGATTTTGAGGATTTTTTTCTCAGCGCCTAATAGGAATCCTTTTTTGCTGCATCGACGGATAAGAAGAATATACAGCATGAATAGCCTCCGGAACAGCCCTGAAGCGTATAGATGCATTAATAACCATTCGTAAACAGATCAGGACTATAAGAACGG
>JBAUVX010000341.1:0-8213 GCA_049583465.1 Waddliaceae bacterium
TGTTAAAAAGAGACATGTGTACTCGAAACAGGAATAAAAGAAAAGATTTTAGTTGGCTCCTGATGGACAATTGCGGACTAAAGATTCAGTACAAGAACTGGGGAGGGAATTGGCTAGTTGATGGGTTTGCATTTCCTTGCCTTTGTCTCACCCCAGTCAATTACTGGTATTAATTCCTGGTGTGGGGAGTCATGTGGGGGTTCAGGCTTGCGGGAGGTCATGCGTGTCGGTAGGTATAGGGGGTCAGGCTTGAGTTATTGACAGTACCACCTCACTGCCCACAAGATAATTTCGTGAGAGAAGTGTTTCCATTTAAAATCTTCCGATTTGGTTTTGAGGTCGTTATTGTAGGGAAAGTGTGTCATGGTCTTCCTTTTGGATAAGTTCGTCGCTATTCTAATGAAAGCCGTCTATTTTTACACCAGAACCCGTTTTTCCTATCCTTAAGTCTGCTTTTTTAGACCTTGACAAAACTCGTTGCCGGAAGCTAAACATCAAAATAACTCCCCCCTATAAAAATGCTAAAAAGATGGTAAAGAAAACGGCTCCTCCAAGCAAAGGATCAAAAACAGCACTCTTTATCCTAGGGAGCATCAATACCTTCCTGGGAGGAATTGTCCTGCTTGGATGGTACCTCTATGACTTTGGACTGATCCCCGGTAATAGGTTCGCCGCTTCCATGCATGCCAACACAGCGATCGCGATCTTTAGTGGTGGCCTCTGCTTTGCAGCCCTTCACTTTGGCTATCGCCGTCTCGCCCTCTTCTTGGCGTGGATCGTTGCTCTCATCGGTTATCTCACCGGACTTGAGTATATCCTAGGTCTTAATTTCGGCATCGATGAGATGCTGATGCAACAGCCCGCTGAAAGAGGGGCTCCTTACCCGGGAAGAATGGCTCCAAATACTGCTCTTTGCTTTACATTCATCGGCACAGCCTTGCTCATTATCTGTTCAAAACAACGTTTTAAGTTCAGACAAATGACGCTGAGGATGCTCGGTTGTTTTACATTTGCCCTTGCTTATATCGGATTTTCAGCATGGCTAGCGGGAGCTTCGACTAAAGAGTGGGTGGATTTTACCCGTTTAGAAGGGCGGCCCTTTGTTGAAATGTGCATCTTTGTTGCGCTTATCATTACCTACGCCTGGACCCATTGCAAAACGTATGAAGGGGCCCTGCCTCCTAGCCTCCCTATTCCCACTTCCATTGCCATCCTTCTTGGAACAGCGGCCCTATGGCAATCTCTTGAAGGCCAGGAAAGAGTCCAATTTCAAAGAGCCAATCACGATCGAGTCGAGCAATTAAAAACAACAATTGCAACCTACATCCATCATCGAGTCGAGTTGTTGGAATCGATGGCCAAGAGATGGGACGCCAGAGGAGGAACACCGAAATGGGAATGGGAAATCGAAGCCATGTCTTATCTTGATGTCAATTTAGGACTTGAAGCAATCGAATGGGCAGATGCGGCATTCCGCGTCCGTTGGATTGCCCCCATGGAAGGAAATGAAACAGCTGAAGGGGTCGATCTTCTGCATGATCCGCAACGGGAAAAGACCCTGAAACAGTCAAGGCAAAAAAGAGAGACGGCAGCAACACCTGTGTTCAATTTTGAGCATAAGGTCAACAATTTTCTCGTGTTTGCTCCCCTTTTTCCAAATGGAAAATTCGATGGTTTTATCATCGGCGGATTTGATGTGAAAGAACTGCTCGATGGAATCGTAACGGATAGCATTTTAAACGATTTTTCACTAACAATTTCTGAAGGGGATACTGTCATTTATTTTCGAGATGAAACCGGTCAATTGGATGAACACCTGCCGGGAGCTGAGACCGAGATGTCCATTTACGGAAATAAATGGCAAATCAACATCCAGCCAAGGGAAAAACTGCTGGAAGATCATCGCAGTGCTTTGCCGGTCTTCGTACTGTTCTATGGCTTTGTATTATCTTGCATTGTTTTTTTTACTGCTTATTTTGCCCAGTCGAGATATGCCTATTCCAGGCAGCTGGAAAAAGCAAACGAAGAGCTGACAATTGCACAAAAGAAGGCCGAAGAGGCAAATGCTGCTAAAAGCGCCTTTCTTGCCAATATGAGTCATGAAATCCGCACTCCGTTGAACGGGGTCATCGGGATGACTTCTCTTTTGCTCAACACCCGCCTTAATGAACAGCAGCATAAGTATGCCGGCAGGATCAATCTGTCGAGCAAACTTCTCCTGAGCATTATTAATGACATTTTGGATGTATCAAAAATCGAAGCGGGAGCAATACAGCTGGAAGAAATCTCTTGCAATTTAGAGAAAATCGTCAGAGAAGTCGGCGACATGATGCGTGTAAAGGTGGAGGAAAAACATCTCCATTTCATGATTGCCTACGCTGCCGATGCTCCCAAACAAGTGAAAACAGACCCTACGCGCTTTCGTCAAATATTGACCAATCTCGTTAGTAATGCCATTAAATTTACGAAACAAGGTTCGATCTCTATTCATGTGACGGGCAAAAACCAAACGACAGAAACAGCTTTGATTCGCTGCGAAGTGCGTGATTCGGGAATAGGAATTTTACAAGACAAACAGGGAGAGATTTTTGAAAAATTTTCCCAAGCAGACCTGTCAACAACAAGAGAATTTGGGGGAACGGGCCTTGGGCTCAATATCTGTAAACAGCTGGTGGAGAAAATGAAAGGAACAATTGGATGCACGAGTGAAGTCGGTATAGGGTCTACGTTTTGGTTTGAAATTCCTGTCCATCTCGATGAATCCTCTTTGCATAAGATGACTTGATGGAAAAAATATTTAAAAAATTTTTCGGTAAAAAAATCCTCATTGCAGAAGACTACATGATCAATCAAGAGGTCATTCAAGAAATTTTGAAATTAATGGGTTTTGCCGTCATTGATCTTGCAGAAAACGGCATTGAAGCCTTGGAGCAGTACAACGAGAATGACTATGATGTCATCTTAATGGATATCCAAATGCCCGAAAAAGATGGGTACGAAGCCGCCAAAGAAATTCGAAAACGAGAAGAAGGTTCAGCAAAGCACACGATCATCATTGCCTTAACAGCAAATGCCTTGATTGAAGATAAAGAGCGATGTTTGGCTGCAGGGATGGACGCCTACATAAGCAAACCGATCGAAGTGAAAAAACTTGCAGACATTTTAGATCAATACATTGACTAACGCGAGTTGCCGGCCGGAAGTTATTCAATAATCCCCCGCCTTAAGGCGGGGGTTTGTCATTATTCACACTTTTTCAAAAACAAACAAATAGCCGTCTTGAGCATGTCGTAGCGCTTGCCGGGGGCTTAGAGGTTGAGGTCGGTTGGCATCATTAAGTAGAGCCCATTGATCATCCTCTTGCCGCACACATGAAATATAATGACCGCCATGAATACTACCGGAATGGATCGCAAAAGAACGCAGTCGATAACATGTCGATTCCCCAAACCATGCTTGCAAGTCGATGATTTCGTTGTCCACTTTGACTTTATTCGTAATTTTTTTGGTCACATAAACTTTCTTTTTTATACCTTTTTGGACGCAAACAAACCTTTTGACGCAAACAAACCGCTTAAGCTGGACGATCAACACATCAGGAGCTCCTTCAGAAAAAGCATACGTTTCCCTATAAGAGTCAAAATGGTGATCGGGATCGGGTTGCCATTTAACATGTTCTCCGCTGATTTCATTCGATTGATTATCGGAAATTAACTCCTGTAAACTTTTCTTATTTCCCTCAGGAATGGAAATTTGTAGCGATGGCAGGGACTCTGTCTTCGGATCCGGATCCACAAAATCACCCGCAGATAAAGTCTTTGTCCTCTTAAATTGATGGCCGATCACTTCCATCATCAGCGTCCAAAAGTCATCAATATCCTGTTGGCTCCCGGCGTTTGCTCCAAATCGGCCCCCATAATGCTTAAAGACAAGAGTTAATAAATCATCCCTCACAGCACGGAGTGCGCTCGGGGTTTCTGCACGATCATATTCGTTGATAAAATCCCGCAAGGCCTTCTGTATTGGACGGTTTTTCTGATAATCCTTTTTGAGGAGATCAAGCCAGGGTTCATTGACTTTTCCCTCCGGATTTAAAGCATCTTCAGGTGTTGGTTCAGGAGGGTCTTGAGCCGCGATATCTCTTAAAAGTGGAGACGAAAACAATAATTGTATACCTGCATTCAAATAACAGAGATTACCTCCCGGGGGAAGCCCGATAATAGACTCTCCTTTTCCTCTTATATATGAAGGAGCGGCATTGACACCTCCTTTCCCGGCTGACCTTTGCACTCTTCGCTCTTTGTCGAGCGCCCGTTTGAACGTTGCCTTATTCTTGGCAATGCTGCATTGATAATCATTCAAAAATTGGCGTAGTTTTTCGTGCTCTTCTTCTCCCTTTTCCTTTTTACTCTCTTTTACGGGAAGCGAAGCGAAGAAACTGATAAGGACTTTTTCGTGTCTTCTTAAATGCCTCTTGAGAATCTCCCGGCAAAGCGTATAGCGCACCTCAAGAGTATCCCAAGCCGGCCTTTCGTTATCAGAGGTAAAATTTGGATCATCAAGAACTTCCCGAATTTTCTCCAATCCCTCCACAACTTTCTCATAACAGTCAACGATTTCGTGAATCGAGCGTCCCCGCCGATTTAAAGGGAACTGTTGATCCATTTTATCCGGATGACATCTTTCTTCTAATTGAGGGATTGACTCGGAGACCTCCTTGTAGAACTCTTTCCTTTGAACCGCCGAAAAGTGCTTGGGCTTGGGTGCCTGCTCCGGTTTACCGCTATTTAAAATTTTTTTTGACACGTCGTTGGCTTGAGCGGCACCGGGCAGCTGGTCTGAGTTGGGATTTATCTGCTTGAGAATCCATCGGAATGTGATAATTCCGGGAAGGGATGCTAATTGAATCGTCAACACACCAACAAAAACCGAGATCATCACCCCATTTTGCTGCTCTTCCGGACTTAGAGAACAAAATTTCTCCCAAACCTCCTTGATATCATTCTTCACCCAACAGTAAAGATCATTCAATCGGGATATCATCAATCACCTTGCCGAACCTTAGGTATTCATAATTGCGGGCGGAATCATAGCATTCTTTGATTAAGATCGTGTTAAGCGATGCCGCGACGGCGTAAACACAGGGAAAGTTTGACCCCCTGAATCATCTAAGAAAAGGGCGAAAAACTCGTGTTAAAAACCCGGGTTAAAAATCTTCCTTGCGAAAAATTCTTATAAAGAATAGCTTTTATGGATTGACAATGGGTAGACTCGACTTTGCAAAATTTTTGGACAAAGATGCCGGGAGAGGCAAAATCCGGTGTAATGAATTTTGAAGGATGGGTATTTACTACTCTTCCTGAGAAATTCATTTAGCCCGATGAAGTCGTTCTCTGCAGATGAGTTCAAAAATTTTGCAAAGTCGAGGTACAACTAAACAACGCCGGTGTTGGACCAAAAATGGCTGAAAATCCGCACAACACTAGCATTAAACATAATTTTTTTCTGGAAGTGTTGAATATGCATAGTGAATTTGTAAAATATTCCTCTCATGATCTCTCCTTACACGGATATCTTGCCTATGATGATCGTGACAAAGAGCAACGTCCTGCCATCCTCATCGCCCATGCATGGAAAGGTCAAGATGAATTTGCTCGGGAAAAAGCAAGAATGCTAGCCGATTTGGGATATGTGGGTTTTGCTGTCGATGTGTATGGAAATGGCCAGTGCGTGGAATCAGCTGAAGAAGCCAAGGAGCTGATGATTCCTCTATTTATTGATCGAAAAGCACTGCGCGAGCGCATTGCAGCAGCTTTTCAAGTGCTGTCGACGCATCATATTGTTGACTCAAGCAAAATTGGAGCGATTGGTTTCTGTTTTGGAGGATTAACAGTCATTGAACTGCTAAAAAGCGGCGCTGAACTCAATGGCGTGGTGAGCTTCCACGGATTGCTGGGAGACAGCCTGGGAGAAATCCAAGCACAAACGCTCCCACCGGCAGAACATCTCCACGGTTCGCTTCTCATCTTGCACGGGTACCGAGACCCTATGGTGAGCCAAGACGATATCGTCAAGACGCAAACGGAATTTTCGAAAGCCAACGTGGATTGGCAGATGCACCTGTTTGGAAAGGCCTTTCATGCCTTCACTAGCCCCGAAGCAAATGAACCGGAAAGCGGACTCCTCTATGATTCTAAAGCAGAAAGGCGGTCGCTATTCATGATGCGTCATTTCTTTGAAGAGGCGTTTGCCTAACACTTGCGTTATATAAGGACATTCTCATGAAGTTTAATGCAATAGTCGTTCTTTTTTATGGACTCATTGTCCTGATCGGAGGATTGATTGGTTACTTAACAGCGGGAAGCTTAGCTTCCTTATTGGCCGGTTCACTATCCGGAGCTCTTCTTTTTGCAAGTGCGCTTGGTTTATTTAGAACAAGCGTCCTCGCTTTCTTTACCGCTCTTGCGGTATCCGGTGTGTTGGCAGTATTTTTTATAATACGCTATGTGATGACCTGGAAGATGATTCCATCCGGGAGGATGGGAATCATCAGCATAGCGGTTTTTTTGCTTCTCCTAACGACAAAGGGACAAGGATACCTCCGCCGATGAATCGATGCGAATTCAGGAGAAAACACATTCAAACCCGGGTTTTAAAATCCCGCTTCATTTCTTAAGTCGAACTCGCGTTAAATCGATCTTTGCAAGATAAATCGCCGTTTTTCCTTCGTGAGAGGAATAGTAAGAAACCCAAAGGAGATTTTCACGAAAAACCATGCCCGGATAACTGCAATCCTCACCCCCGCTGGGTAATACTAAGACCGGTTGCAACGTCTTTCGGGTCATAGCGGCAATTGCCGTTTTTTGAAAAATTCCATAAGGGTTTTTTTCCACCAAGCGACCCGAAGCCCACATATTCCCATCGGGAAGAATAAGAAAGTGAGGACCTCCCAAATGATGCCTGGTTTGGCTCCACTTCCATATGCGATAAGGGGGAGGGCTCCATCCAATCCAGGCATAGGCTTCCCTTCTAACAAGGGCAATCATGTCGCCGTTGTTTTGGAATTGCAGCGTCGCTTCGCTAGGGTGCCCATGAATTTCCCATTGGGTCATCTTGGTATAATCGATCCCATTGCTGCTTTCAAAAAGGGTAATCATCCATTCTTTTTCAGGCTCCCGAGGGTTGCTTAATCGATAAGAAGCTCCATAGGCCTTTTCACGATGCCATGTGAGGCGCCATAACCACTCGTGTGGAGAAAGGATTTTTCTCCTTGAGCTCCAATTTTTTCCGTTATCGGAAAAGGCCGTTCTTGGTTGCCGCACGATGATGCGGTCATCTCGATTCACATGCACTCCCTCATACAAGAGCATTAATTGATGGTTGGAGGTAAGAGAAAGTTTAGGATCGCGAAGGTCGACGCCTTCTTCCTGAAAAAGTGCAGCAGGCTTCCAGTTTTCCCCATCAAGGGATTGAATGATGCGGATGACGCCATCTCTTCCTTCAACGTGGGCATCGCCTTCGCGAAAAACACAGTACCACTTCTCTCCAAAGTAGATAAGATCTGTTAACGCATTGTGCGGAGCTTGATCCCAAATTTTTTTAACGGAAACCAAATGCAGTTTAGACGCACTATGTTCCATTACGAGAATCGGTGATTTCTATCACTTTTGATTCATAAAGGGCTAAAAACGGCATTTGGCTGCTTTTGGAAAGGGCATCAATCTCAAGCTCGCTCGAGAATTGACGTCCGCAATCTAAGCAGCGATGATTTTGTTTTCCGTGCCGGGTGAACCCATTTTTCTTAAAAGCCATTGAATCACATTGGGGACAGGCATTCATTATCTTTTCATCTCCCTCATTTGTTTGTCTTCACTTGGAGCAAAAAAATGAAAAGGATTTTTCCGGCACTATCCTTCTTTTGGATGTTTCCATCAAAAGAAATGGAGACAAACTATTGCCAAGCTAGCAAGCGAAAAAACATTCATTACTGCTCCAAAACTCGCGTTAACCTATACCCTAGTTGATGAAAATTTCCAAGAAATAATTTTCTTCTTGTCGCATTCCCTTTTGAAAAAACAAGAAGAAAAAAGAAGATAACAATCCTTGCAGCCTGAAACCCTCGTGCAAAACTGAAAAGCGTGAGCTCGATGCAAGAAATGTGAACGATAACTGCTTAGAGGGTGTCTACAAAGTCAGAAAAGGTGCTTTTGGCA
>JBAUVX010000342.1:0-3732 GCA_049583465.1 Waddliaceae bacterium
GGGTTGAACGATCGTAAAAGGGATTGTATTGACAATACTACCCCTTTTACGATCGTTCAACCGCGGGGCTTTGGCGCGGCCCAACCCCTTAATTTAAGCTTGACAGAGCACTAGAGGGTGTCGTCAAATTTGGAACCAGCTTAATTTGAGTTCTTTTCCCCTAGATAGTGTCGTGAAATAATCGAAGAGCGAGTCACAAAGGCGCTGGACTGACCGGGGAGAGAAATCATGCTACTCATCGTCTTCTTTCAAACGGTATCCGACTCCACGAACAGTTTCAATCCACTTAAAATTAGGGCCAAGTTTTTTTCGCAGCGAGGCAATATGGACATCGATATTGCGATCGACAATGAATGCTTCTTCATTTTGCACATCGTCGAGCAACTGATTACGTGTTAAAACTTTTCCCCGATTGATGACAAGGCGCCGCAAAATTCCGAATTCAGATAGAGTTAAGGTCACCGGCTTGTCATTTTTCCTAACTAAGAATCTTTCCGTATCCATCGCAAACTGCCCAAAAGTAATCACCTTAGGACCTTTTTCAGGTTCTTTGCCTCTTCTCAACACAGCTCGGATGCGGGAAAATAACACTTTTGGAGAGAAAGGCTTTGCTACATAGTCATCAGCACCTAACTCCAGCCCGAGGACAATGTCGATCTCCTCGCTCTTTGCTGAAATCATGATGATAGGAATCCCCTTCATCTCAGGATCATTTTTTAACTTGCGGCAAACGTCAAGGCCGCTCTGACCGGGCAGCATAATATCGAGAATCACTAGATCGGGTTTTTCTCGTCGAATGGCTAGAAGTCCATTGAGACCGTCAACTTCAACATGGAGCTTATATCCGGAAATGTCGGCTTGAAGTTTAATTAAAGCAGCTATATCTTCCTCATCTTCGATGAGAAGGAGTCTGGGCTTTTGCATCTGTTCCTATCCTTAGATTTTGTTTACAACCGAGTTGGCAGATCTTATTCGGTTTGTACACTTTCGGGATCAATTTCCAAAAATTTTGCAAAGTCGAGCTTCTTTATCTTATAGTCTCAATTGTACTAAATGAGGGAATTTTTTGCAGTATTTTATTATCCACCCCCTAGAGAACGGCTCCTCAAAAGTTCAAAGTTCATAGATAAAAAGCTAATAATGATTGAAATTTATGTGCGGTTCTTTCTAAAATTGATTCATTATTTATTCGTAAAGAACCCCCTACTCCGCTGAACACGAAGCCTGCTGAGTAGGTAGCTGCCAAAAGAGATCGATGCAACTTGTCCTTTTTTTATACGCGCTATTCGCAAGCGTCTTTACCATAGCAAAAACAGGCCTCCGGTATACAGAACCTTTGTTTTTTGTCGGAACGCGCATGTTGATTGCCGGAGGAATGATGCTGGCCTATCAATTCATTGCTCATCGCAACGACTTTTCCTTCAAGAAAAAAGACATGTGGAAAATCCTTCAGCTCGCAGTTTTCAATATTTACCTCTGCAATTTTTTAGAATTTTGGGGCTTGCAATACTTGACATCCTTTAAAACCTGTTTTATCTACAGCCTTTCTCCTTTCGTTTCGGCGTTGTTCTCCTATTTGATTTTTTCCGAGAAAATGACCCCAAAAAAATGGCTCGGATTTACCGTAGGCTTTCTCGGTTTTATTCCCATCCTTCTTCAAAAAAGTTCTTCTGAAAAACAGGTCGAGCACCTTTTCTTCCTATCTTGGGCTGAGCTCGCCGTCATCGGTGCGGCAGTTTCCAGTGTTTACGGATGGATTCTTCTCCGCCAACTGGTAAAAGAGGAGGGATATTCCCCTCTGATGGCAAATGGGATGAGTATGTCGATGGGAGGAGTGATGGCGTTGCTGCACTCCTATTTTAGGGAAAACTGGGATCCCTTTCCCGTGACGGAAACTATCCCCTTTCTGGGATGCGCCGTCTTATTAATGATTATTTCCAATTTACTTGCTTACAATCTTTATGGATATTTGCTCCGAAGATTTACTGCAACGTTCCTGTCTTTTGCCGGATTTACGACTCCCCTATTTGCAGCCCTTTTTGGTTGGTTTTATCTAGGAGAGGTCGTGACGCCGCCTTTCTATCTTTCTACTGTTATCGTGTTTTGCGGCTTGCTGATCTTCCACCAGGAAGAGCTCAAGCAAGGATACTCTGTTCAGCCTGAACCCATCGAAATTACCGAGCCGTAAAGCACTCCTAGCCCCCTGTCGGCAGCCATGGGCGGCACGTTCTTTTTGCGTTGACATTTCACAAAAAAAGCTGACAAAAAATATCAAATTAGAGTTAGAATCCATTTCATCTTTTTGTCCAAAAAAGGCGTTGGTATCCCGTGCGTGGAACAGATGAGGCTCGACTTTGCAAAATTTTTGCAAAGTCGAGATAAGCCCTTTGGTGAAAGATGGAGACTAATTAAAAAGAATTATTGTCAAAATGAACGGCTTTACAATATAGAAATATCCATAATACTGAGAAAAAATTCGGGGATTTTTTAATGGCTTTTTCTAAACTAGAAGGGGAAGAATATTTTGAATTTGACGCCGTTTTTTTAAACGACCAGATTCATCGAATCTTTGAGCACATTGTTCCACTTTTTAGCTATACAATAAAAAAATACATGTTTTTCCACTTACTGTTCTTTTTTCTGATTATTACAGAACTCACACTTTTGTTTTTCTTTTTAGGTTTTCTAGTAAAATCTTCTCTTTTTGCGATAAGTTTAGCTTTTCTCTTCCTGACGCTCTTCTCTTATTGCACTCTACGGCTTTACCTGCAAACAAAAAAAAAGGAACAGATCGAAAAGATAAAAGAGACCTTCATCCACCTTTTCAAAGAGCTGATTCACTTTCACGAAGAAATTCCCGAGCATCACTTAGCCTTGGCAAATGCCTGTACAAAATTCTCCACCGCATTGGAAGGAAAGGAAACAGGCTTTTATCACCCTCCCAAGTGGCTGGACTTCCTCAAACCCTCGATGGAAAAGTATAGTCACTGGTGGCATTGGCTGGACATTCACCACATAAGAGAGAAGATGCTTGTCACTGCTGTCAATGAGCAGATTACACTTGTTAAATGCGAGCCTACAAATTTAGAAGTGCACGCAGCTCTTGCGAATGCGTATGTCATGCTTTCATGTTTATATGTGAATCCCGATCAAGTGGAAGGAGCGGCCGATGATCATCGCGCTCTTTCAGAAAACATGCAGAAAATGATGAAAAAAAAATTTCGTTTCTTAGCCGAGAGGGCCATTGAAGAATTCAAAATTCTTAATGACTACGCTCCTGATGATCCATGGGTGCATGCTCAGCTTGCTTATAGCTACCATGACCTTGGAATGCCCAGAGAGGAAATGCGCGAATACGAAATCATGCATGATCTTTGCCCCGCTGATAAAGAGATTTTGTTCAAGCTTGGCATCCTCTATTTTCAACAAGGTGAAAATGCCAAGGGACTACAAATCTATGACGAGCTGAAGCGTTCTAACTACAAGAGGGCGGAACAGTTGATCGATCATTATGGAGATTACACATTTTGAAGCTCTCTTCGTCTTTGCTTCTTATGAACCTATCCGTAAATTCACGCCATGGGCGAATTGCGATTTTGCGATTTTGGTTGATAATGCGCAGGTACTAGTTTCACCACTCATTTAAAGCATGGTTGTTAGTGTAAAACACAGAGACACAGAGAGCACAGAGAGAAAGGACGGGGGCAGTTCTAAGCTCAAAATCCGTTTATG
>JBAUVX010000343.1:0-6554 GCA_049583465.1 Waddliaceae bacterium
CATCTTTTTAATTCTAAGTGGATTACAAAATCTCGATTGGTGACTACAGACCAAGCTTCGATTTTGTAATCCACTTAGAATCAAAAATCTATTGAAATCACCTCCCGCAACATGCGGAATGTGGGTTTAAACTAAAATTTCCTTCCCTTCTCCAGTTTGAAGAAGAAAGGCAGGAAGAATATCTCGCAGAGAACTTAAAAAACCTTTTTAAGTTAGAGAATATCCCGTGCGATACCTAATATGCGTGAAAGATTAGACGAGATCAATCCGCGACAACTCCGCCCTGCATTTACTTCTATTTTTTCTACCCTGCAAAGGGGAAAACAGCTAGAAAGATTTGTTTATCTGGATGGTAACGGGAATACACGGAGGCTCAAGTGCGTCATTGCTTTTAATAGGACTAAAGGGTTACGATTAGCCAAAATACTCAATTTTTTATTGAGTAGACAAACAACCCTTCACACTGGAGATAGTAGAAGATGAGAGCGTTTTTATCATTGAACAACAGGTCGCTTATGGCGTCCGTTTTGCTTTTTTTGGTCCCTCTATGTTTCCTTGCTGCCGGCCCTATGCCCCTTTACTCAGCAGATAATAAAACAGAAAATGATTTGGAGGGGAATCCTAGTCATGGCCGTCAATTATTACACACGATGCTGCGGGTTGCCGATCTCGATCGGTCGATTGCTTTTTACTGCGATGTTTTAGGCATGCACGTGTTGCGCCAAAGCGACTTTCCCTTGGGTAGATTTACCCTGGTTTTTATAGGCTACGGTCCGGAATCCTCTCATACTGTGCTCGAACTCACCTACAACTGGGATCAAGATAACTACGTGCATGGCGAGGCCTTTGGCCACATTGCGATTGCTGTTGATGATATTGAAAAAGCAGTGGAAGCGATGAAAGAGCGGGGAGTGACTGTGACAAGGGAGCCCGGGCCGATGAAATTTGGAGGCCGGGCAGTCATTGCTTTTATTCAAGATCCTGATGGCTATGTGATTGAGTTGATCGAGAGGGCATAATCTCGACTTTGCGAAGTCGAGCTAAACGGCTTTCCAAGTTTGATAAATTTCCCTTACGACGAGAGCGTAAGGGATGAGGCGGTTTTTGACAAATCTTGCCCAGGAAGGGTCGGTCTCCTTAATATTGATTTCAAAGAGGGCCCAGCGGACAGGCGACTGCTGCTGAAGAGCGATGGAATCGATCAGCAGCCGAATGGGGTATCCCCCGAACCGGTATTCGGGTTCAACATAGAGAGTGCTGTAGCTCAGTGTATCAGGGGATATGCGCTGAGTAACGATCCAGCCAATCACTTTTTCGCCTTCCGGCAAATTCAGGTCTCGCAAGCCAAGGCTGTTAGCAGGTTCTATCTTGTCTTGATCGGGTTTACGTAAGGGGAAAAGATTCGCTTGATATCTCCCTTGCTTAAACTGGTGTAAAAGGTTTTTTTCCTCCTTTTTGCTCAAATCCATCCAGGGAAATTCCTGAAAATGAAGGGGCAGGGGGGGATGCTTCGAAAACCAAGGTGGATGAAAAGTAAAACAGTCGAAAAAGCAGCGCACCATGAATAACTCGGGAGCATTCCAGCCCGTTTTTTTAAAGATTTGCTCTAAAATGGGGGCTGTTTGCTCGTATTTCTGATATCTAAAAATCAACACCTTGCTTTTTTCTTCGATACACGCCTTTTCCACTTGTTGAAACAGACGGGTTCCCAATCCCCGATGACTGTGGCATGCATCGATAAAAAGAGTGAGAATTTCTCCTAATCCCCAAGAGGGGACGATTCTCGCAATAGAAAGTCCAATCGGTTGATCTTGGAAGGAAACTCCGAGGGCAACAACGCGTGCCTCTTCGAGTTGATAGGGATCTATGCCAAATAAACAGGAACGATACTTCGGTTCCGTATAGACTGCATAGCCTTTTCTTGTTTCAGGATTCAGGCTTTGAACATCCAACCTGGTAATTTGATAGTCCACATTAAGCGATTTTCTTGCCATTATTGGAATGCTTGATATGGGCCAGCTTACGATGAATCACACAATCTTTATCGATGATGATTTCCTCCACAGTCTCATCTGAAGGAATGTCAAACATCAAGTCACGCATGATATTTTCGAGAATAAGCCGTAGAGCTCTAGCTCCGGTACCCGCTTCGATTGCTCTTTGAGCCACGGCTTCCAACGCTTCGTCGGTAAAATGCAGTTTGACATTTTCAAACTGAAACATTGCCGCGTATTGCTTAATAATGGCATTTTTGGGTTCGGTGAGAATAGTTACTAAATCGTTGACACTGAGTTCATTACAATTAGCAATCGTGTGAAACCTCCCAACAAACTCCGGAATCATGCCATATTGGATTAAATCCTCAGGTTCAACCTTAGACAAAAGTTCCGGTTTTATCATGGGATCTAAACCATCGGGTTTTCTGGAAGAAAATCCGATGGTGTCTTGGCCCAGCCGTTTTGCAATAATTTTGTCTAGGTTGACAAAAGCGCCGCCCACGATAAAAAGAATGTTTTCTGTGTTGACTTTTATATATTCCTGGTTGGGATGTTTGCGCCCTCCCTTAGGGGGAACATTGGCAATCGTCCCTTCGACGATTTTAAGCAGCGCTTGTTGGACTCCTTCGCCGGAGACATCTCTGGTAATGGAGACATTAGATGTCGTTCGATTGATTTTATCGATTTCGTCGATGTAAATGATGCCCAGTTCGGCTTTGCCTACGTCGTAATCAGCGGCTTGCACCAGGCGCAAAATAATATTTTCTACATCTTCGCCAACATAGCCGGCTTCCGTCAAAGTCGTCGCATCGGCGATGGTAAAGGGGACATCGAGGATATGCGCCAATGTTTTGGCGATCAATGTTTTTCCCGACCCTGTGGGACCAAAAAGGAGAACGTTGGATTTGCTGAAATCAATATCGGAGTTTTTTCCTAAAGATTTGATCCGTTTGTAATGGTTATAGACAGCGACAGAGATGGCTTTTTTTGCACTCTCTTGCCCAATGATGTATTCTCCAAGCCTAGCGTTGATTTCTTTAGGCTTGAGGATAGCAATCTCATAATCCGTCGGCTTTTTCTTATCCAATATGCTCGAGCAAAGTCGAATGCATTTATCGCAGATATACGCATTGGGTCCGGAAATGAGCTTTTCAACCCCTTCTTCGGTTCTTCCACAAAACGAACAAGCGGCAATTTTTCTCGTGGGTATTTTTTTATTTGTCATCGATTTTCGGCTGACTTTTATCTTTTAATGATTTCATCGATCAGGCCATATTCCTTGGCCTCTTCAGGACTCATAAAAAAGTCTCTGTCGACATCGACGGTAATTTTTTCAATCGGCTGCCCCGTGCATTCAGCTAAAATTTCATTGAGACGGGTTTTCATAAAAAGGATCTCTTTTGCTTGAAGGGCAACATCAGCGCTGGTTCCTCCCACACCCCCTGTAGGCTGATGAATCATAATCCGACTATTTGCCAGGGCGTGCCGTTTTCCTTTTGATCCTGCCGTGAGTAACAATGCACCCATTGAAGATGCTTGTCCAATGCAATAGGTATTGACCTGGCAAGGAAGCCATTTTACGACATCGTAGATGGCTAAACCGGAAGTAATGTATCCGCCCATGGAATTGATGTAGATGTTGACATCTTTTTTGGGGTCTTCCATCCGTAAGAATAACAATTGTGCGACGACAATATTTGCAACGTGGTCGGTGATATCGGTCCCAATAAAGACGATCCGATCTTTTAAAAGGCGTGAAAAGATATCCATCGAACGCTCGCCCCGTCCCGTATCCTCGATCACATAGGGTGTAAGCGAGCCTACATTCGGTAAAGGAGTGGACTTCTTTCTGTTTTCAAGCATTGATGCATCCTCTATTATGTGTTTCGTCATGGTTCAAAGCATGGTAAGAGCGAGGCAGCTATTCAGAGAACCCATCTTTTACACTTTGCTCCTCAGCAATAGCGTATGCAGCTATTCCTTCGTCGCAAATTGCAAAATTCGGCCCCCCTTAATTGCAGTCTCATCTATTTTGCCGTTGTTCCTTTGCTCTTTTACTAGTTCACTACACCTCTATTTTTCAAGCAACGAAAATATTGTTTATGAACCTATCCGTAAATTCACAATTCAATGGTTGCTCGTTCGATGAGATGGTCTTCCACTTTTTGCGTCAGCAACCTCAGATAAGCCTTATTCCGCGCGTCTTCCGAGGTTAATGAAGACTCTTCCGATGTTTTTCCCATATACATGTATGTCAAAACCTCTTTAGCTAATTCATTTTGTGTTACCGTGATGTTGTTTTCTTCGGCGATTTTAGAAGCAATGAAAAATAAGCAAAAAGAATGTTGAACTTCCTCTTTAATCGTTTGCTCTAATTCGACAGCGGTCTTGGCAATCTCTTCTGCCGGCGTCCCCGATTGGTGCAATCTCGTTTTGATGTTGTGAAGCCTGTCTCCGACTTCTTTCTGAATGAGCGAGGCAGGAAGATCAAAGGAGTACTTGTCTAAAAGAAGTGTTTCCAGCTGATTTCTGAGTTTTTCCTGAACCTCTTCGTCGGCCTGGTGATTAAGATTTGCGTTCACCCTGCTTTTGAGCTCTTCAACACTGTTGACGCCGACTTTTTTTGCAAGTTCGTTGTCGAGAGCAGGCATGAGGGCCGATTTGATGGATAAGATCGAGATTTTACAGCGGATGGGGATAAAATCTTCATCAGGATCATGGTTGTCCGGGCGTTGACTCATCCCCTCGACAGTGTCATTGACGTTCTTTCCTGTTACTAGTTGACGCATCCACTCGCCCATTTTGCCTTTTTCAACAATGAAACGGGTGTTTTCACAAAGAAAATTCCCCGGATTTTCGACTTCCTCAACCGTTATATCAATGTAATCGCCTTCTTGGACGGGACGATCAGCAACCTCTTCCCATTTAGCGCACTGCAAACGAATATTGCCTACTGTCGCCTCAATTTCCGCCTCTGTCACCTCTTTTCTTTTTACCTGTTTTAAGACCAGCTCTTTGGGGTCGATGTCCGGAAGTTTAGGGGAAGTTTCAAAGGCAATTTCTATCGATGCTCCCTCTTCTCGCGAGGCGCTTTTAAGTTGCGGTTTTTTGATGGCCTCTTTGTTCATCGGATAAAGCTTTGTCACTGCCATGGCTTCTTGAAAGGCAGTTTGAACGAGAACCTCTTTCCATTCCTGATCCACATATTTCTTGTAATTTTTCTCAATCATCGGCTCGGGAGCTCGACCTTTGCGAAAACCGGGAACGGAAACCTCCTTGTTAATGGACTTAATGGCATATTTGTAAGCCGCCGCCGTTGCTTTGGGAGTGACGGCAATTTCCATTGTCACTTGACAGTGAGGTTGTTTTTTCACAATGACCCTAACTTGGTCATTGTTGAATTCTTCTGTACTTTCTTCGGGATTAGATCCTTTTTTATTCATGTAATTTTACCTTAGAAAATAAAAGCGGGTGATGAGAGTTGAACTCACGACCCTCACGTTGGCAACGTGATGCTCTACCACTGAGCTACACCCGCATGTTCAATTATGTTGTTGAGTGGAGAACACTTCACGATGAATGGCAATGGTTTTGATATCGGTATCTCTAGCGGGTGGTGAGGCTTGAACTCACGACTTTCACCTTGGGAAGATGATGCTCTACCTGCTGAGCTACACCCGCATGTTTTATAAGGATGCCCTCCGAATGATTTGTTTAGCTCATAAGAAAAGGAGTATAAACGGTAGGTTTTTTTTTCAGCAAGCATAAAAAAGCGACGCCGAGGGCGGCCCTGTCTTTTCAGTCTTTCAAAAATGACAAAAAGTTGCGGCTAGAGGCTTAGAGTCCCTCGTCAAATCAACACTCGATTTTTCAAAACACCATCAAAAAAAATGCCGGTTCTAAACCAAAGAATGGAGGAAACTTTGGCTCAGAACCGACGATAAAGCATTGAGCGCGATTGCGGCACATTAATAACACTAAGATAAAGGATTTCAGGTTTTTATGCAATATACCCAATCACCTGCGACAGGTATTTCAGTAAAATAATTTTTTGAGTTGGAATTTAACACATTTTTCCCGACTTTGTATTCCGCGAAATTACCCGTGAAGCCTCGATCCACTCTTGAAAGTCCTGATATGATAGATTTTTTCCCCTGAAGAAAGCTGATTCCAAATAACTTCGAACATCAAAACCTCTGCTTTTCTGTTGCCCCCGGCATGTGAACCGAAAACACCTTATTTTTTCTTGAAATCCGGCCTCAAATTTAGTTCCATGTAAATGTGAGTAGAAAGCACGACAGAACCCTAAGAGCAATTTTCACATCTCCACCTTCACCTAGCGTTAAATGGAAGGATATCGAATCGCTTTTCGTGTGATAATGCGCAGGTACTAGTTTCACCACTCATTTAAAGCATGGTTGTTAGTGTAAAACACAGAGAGCACAGAGAGAAAGGACGGGGGCAGTTCTAAGCTCAAAATCCGTTTATGATTCGATGAAGGCCATCAACCAACTTTTCCTCATGAAAGTTAATCAGTAATCCAACCTGTAAATTTAG
>JBAUVX010000344.1:0-10205 GCA_049583465.1 Waddliaceae bacterium
CATCAGGCTTCTCGATTTTGGAGAAAATTGCTAGCTCATACGGTGTGTGTCAAACTGAATATGGAATTAGGCAACGAGCCTTTACAGTTTGAAGGTCTCATAACGCATTAACAATTCGCCCATGGGGCATCTTTGTGCAAAAAGTGACCGAAATTTTTCCTAGATAAGGTGAACAAGACCTCTGTGGTCACCAATCGAAATTTTATAATCCGCTTAGAATCAAAAAGATGAAGAAATTGCCCGTGCAAAATGCGGAACTTGGGTTAAAAATTAGGAAGGGAAAAATGTGTCAAATTCCAACTCAAGAAATTATTTTACGGAAATACCTGAAAGTCACTAGAACTTGTGGAAAATTAATCGGGATTTCTGCTATAAGTTATAAGGACAATAATTTTGGAATTGAGGAAAGTAACCGCTTTCATCTTCAAACACGAGGTCTTTTATGGAACAGCTGGAGTCAAACGAATTAGAATTACAAGATACCAAGGACCAATTGCAGGAGATCATGAAGCCTTTTCAGCAGGAACAAATTCGGCGGCAAAAGAAATCTGATTTTTTAAAAAAGTGCGTTCGAAGCGTTGAGAAGAATGATTTTTTTCAGTTGGATGAACTTTTGACAAGCAAGTTGCCTCAGGACATCTTGCAAGACTCTCATTTTGCAGGATGTGACTCTATTTTTAGTCAGTTGCGAACGTTCGCTGACGAAAAAATCGAGAATTACCGTGTAGAATTTAAAGGGGCACTGCTTCAGCTCGCTGAAGAAGCCGGGCTCCCTTTGAAGGTAGATATTCCCCGGTTTTCGGTGTTAAAAGGGATTGAAGGGAAATTGGACTTTTCGAACAGAAAGACGGTCATCAATCAGGTCATCTTGAAATCAATTGACCCGGAACGGATTATTTCAGCAATAGTCAAGATGAAACGCAAACTGTATGATAACACGTTTGAGCCGCAGAAGTTTATTGATGCGTTATTGCAGTGCTATAAAGAGATTCTGAAAGAGTCAGGTCAAGCGGCAGTTAATGCCGTTCCGATCCTTCAGCTTTACAACAGCTATGTGTGGTCGCTACAAAGCAAATCGTTTTTCCAAAATATGGATAAAGGGAAATTTAAAGGATACTCTATTGAACAGTTTGCTGTAGATCTTTGGCGGTTTTTTGAGTCCGATGTCTCTTCTGCAGCAGGGGGGTATCGCATTAGATTGAATCCCGGAAGAGGGAAATCCCTGTCGTTGATCGATCAAGACGGTGAAAAACGACAAATTACACACGCATCATTTGTGAAACACTAGGCGATGTTCACCTTTTTATTCGATCAAGATTTCAGTTAGTGAGAATTGTCAAATATCGGCTTTTACGAAAAGGTAATAGCTGTTAAATTATTGCCGACGAAAAACACACGATTGTTGCTTGTTTACTGAACACTGCCGAAAATTAGAAGGTTTTTTATGATGACACGGGAAGCTATTGAACAACTCAAACCCTTCCAAGCAAGAGTTATTATCGAAGGGTTGAGAAAAGGCATTGTGCCCACTGAATATGTTTCCTTTTTTACAGTAGGGCGTCAAAATTGGTTAACATTTGTCGAGGAAGATTTGGACTGTTTCATCGCGGAAGGAGGGGGAAAGGTTCGGTTTATCAATGGAGATTATGGCGATGGAAAGACACACTTTATGTCCATTATTCAGCAACTCGCTCTGCAAAAGAACTTTGCCTCATCTTTTGTCGTTTTGACACGCGAGATTCCGATTCACAAGTTTGAAGTTGTCTATCAAGAAATCGTATCGAAAGTGCGCGGCTCTTTTGAAGGAGTCGGGATTCGGCCGTTAATTCAGCATTGGATAAACAAACAAAAAACTGCGGAAGAAAACTTTGGACAGCTGTCAACCTTTTTGCGTCAAATGCCCGGGATGGACTTAAGCTTTGCCAATGCGTTGTTAGGATTGTTGCAACTCAACACCGCCTCTTCCTCTGAAGAAGAGGAAGAAAGGGAAGATTCCCAAGAGATCTTGTACCAGTGGTTTGAAGGGAAAAAGGTGGCAAAGAAGGATCTCAAGAGGTTTCATGTATTTGAAACGCTAAATAAAACCAACAGTAAACAGTTTTTACAATCTCTAGTAGCCTTCCTCAAGCTGACTAACCATAAAGGTCTTATTGTCTTGCTCGATGAGTTAGAGATCGTGCTCGCACAGGGCGCTTCGATTCGGAATGCAGCGTACGAAAACGTTCGGTTGCTGATGGATCATACAGAACACACTCAGTACCTGCAGCTTTTCTTTTCCTTAATTCCCGATGTGCTGTTGGCGGAAAAAGGGTTTAAATCCTACGATGCTCTCTGGAGTCGTGTCCGTACCGTTGGGAATTCCGAAACTGTGAATTATCGCGGAACGTTGGTGGACCTGCACAAAACACCTTTGAAGCTGCAAGAGCTTATCGATTTAGGGGTATCTTTGAGAAAGATCCATGAAATCTCCTACCGCTGGAATGCTCAACAGGCAATTTCCAATGATTTGATTGCTGAAATGTGCGAAAAGCAGGAGGAGATGGGGGTTTTAAGCGAAGTCCGTTTGTTTATCAAGCAGATGGTTCGTTTCCTGGATGAAGCCGAGCAAGGAAAACCAATGGATGAAACCCATCTTCTTAACAACCTGTTAGAAAGCCGCAAGGAAACCGAAATTGAAAAAACACGTCAACTTGAGCCGGCTTGGGATGCCTAGCGATAGCAATTTACGGATAGGTTCATGGATAGATTTCCCATAAGACGTGCTGTTGAGCGTTTACGCGATGGATTATTCGATCCGGTCGCAGTGGATCGCTTGACGGTGGAAGAAGAACAAATTAAAAAAAAATTCTCCAAAGGCCTAAAGGCTCTAGAGGGAGGAAAATCGGAACATTTGTGTATCTGCGGGTCGTATGGACAGGGGAAATCACACACCCTCACCTACTTGAATCATCAAGCACTGTCTGAAGGATATGCGACGAGCGTTGTTCAGTTAGATTCAAGAGAGGTTCCTTTTCACCTCTTTTCTGTTGTGTATCACAACATCATGGAAAAGCTTTCATTACCTGATGGCAAAACGTTGACTCAGGCGTGGAAACAACAGGCTGACAAGTTAGGGGCTTTGGAGTTTTTAGAGACGATGCCGCATCGCTTTCGGATGATACTCATGGCAATGCTTTGTAAAAACAAACAGCTCTCGCCAAAGGAAAGGTCCTTAAAGAAGCATCGCAACTATAGACCGAGAGAGTTTGGGTATTGGTTGGAAAAGGCATTGATAGGACACGACATCCCCGTCACTCATCTCAGGAATGCGTTCAGCTATCGAGAAATTGAAAATTTTCGAGGGCAGTCTCTGGTGTGTCGTGGTAATGCTCCCTATGTTCAAATGGTACAATCTTTAGGGAGGTTGCTAAAAGAGATTGGGTATAAGGGGATCGTGCTGTTTTTTGATGAAGCCGAATCCATTGTACAAGCACGCCTCGGCAATCGAGTAAAAAGCTATGAGATTTTAGATCAGTTTTTCCAAATTCATCCCTTTGTTTATCCCATATTTGCTTTTACAGACGATTTTTTCGACAAGGTCAACCAGGAGCGGTACGATGATAGCGGGGAAATGTTTCCTAAGAATTATGCCAAAAGCTGGCAAGATTTAACGATTATGCGACTGCAAGATTTTTCTTCTCAGGGATGGCACTCTCTGCTCGATCGTCTCATCCAACTCTATGGACAAGCGTATCAAATCGATCTTCCTCCTCAGATGAAAGGGACACTACAGGCTTTGCTGAAAACAATCGAAGGGCAAGAAACCAGATACAAGCTAAAAGCGTTAGTGAATAAACTCGATATAGAAATCCAGCAAGCTATGTTGTGACCTCGAAATTTTGACTTCTCCCGTAGAACAGCTTCCCAACACGTATCGAGTCTTCTTTGGTAGTTTTCCCGGTCTGACTCCTGCGCAAAAACAATTGATTCATCCCATTCTTAATGGAAAAAATGTCATTCTCCAGGCAGGTACCGGAACGGGAAAAACCGAGGCCGTTCTTGCCCCAGCAACGGAAAATCTGATCGGGCATCGTAAAGACTACACGATCGTCTACATTGTTCCGACCCGAGCTTTGGCTCTGGATATGAACCGTAGAATTCAACCTATCTATCAGCGTCTGGGTTTGAAAGCAGGCATGCGAACGGGAGATGGCAAGCACCTGCGAGGTGCCGAGCCGCACCTTCTCATCATGACTCCAGAGTCTTTGGACGTTCTGCTTGGAAGTCAGAATCAGGATGATAAACACTTTTTACAACATGTGCATGTGATGATTATTGACGAGGTGCATGCCTATGTTCACGGTGACCGCGGGCATCAGCTGTCCTATTTGCATCACCGGCTAGAAATGCAATCGCTTGCCGCTCTGCAAACCCTAGTATTGTCTGCAACCATCGCAGACCCTGAAGAGATCATCCGGTTTTTTAAGCTCAAAAAAAACACCGTTTGCTACAAACAACCCGCTACGCGCAAGTTGCAACCGTTCTGGGTGCATCTTAAAGATCAGGAGCGAGAATTGACCGGGTTCTTTGATGATTTATTCCTTCATTGGAGATGTAAAAAAATTTTGGTTTTCGCAAATAGTCGGAAACACTGCGAGGAGATCTACAATGTGTTAAAGCGGGAGGGATTATTTTCTCAGAAACTCTTTTTGCACTACTCCAATCTATCCACTAAAGAGCGAAGATTCATCGAGTCCTCATTTAGAAATCAAAAAATGGGAGTCTGTATTGCAACGACTACATTGGAATTGGGAATCGACATTGGAGATGTGGATGGCGTGGTGCTCATGGGACCTCCCCCCTCTACTACTGCCTTTTTACAGAGGATTGGCCGGGCTAATCGCCGCTGCCGGCACATCAACTTCTGGGGAGTGTGCCAAGGAGCCCATGCAGGAAGCCAACTCGTCAGATTTTTAGCGCTGTTTGAACTTGCCAAAGAGAACCAACTAGAAACACTGTTCCTTTCCGACAGCAGCTATAGCGTCCTATTTCAACAGATTCTTTCTTGTCTCTATGCAAAAAAACTATTATCTGAAAAATCTTTAAAATCCCTTTTTACAGAAAATTCGGAAGATCTGCACGACATTTTTCATCATATGCTTGCCAACAATTGGCTAAAACCGACAAAACATCCGGAATTGTATAGGGGTGGATGGCGTTATTATACAATGCTGCAAAAGAGACAAATCTGGAGCAATTTCCCCCCTGCAGATGAAGAGTATGATGTGATTCTCAATCAAGAAAAAATCGCTGCCTTACCTCTCACAACCGTCAAGCAATTGGAAATGGGAGATCTCATCCAATTGACGGGGAAAGTGCTAAAAATTCTTCGGATTGAGGAACGAGAAGCCGCTCGCGAGGTTTGGGTCGAAGAGCGGAATGAGGAACCCGAAAAAGAACTGCTTTGGCTTGGATGTGGAATTCCAATACCATTTGAAGTGGCGCAAAAAATGGGCGCGATTCTTTTAGAAAATTCTGAACCTCAGGGTCTGTTACAACGTACTCAAAAATTGCTGGAGGAGGAGAGAGAGAAAATCAGCAGGTCTGTTGAACAGCCTAACGGAATGCGCGTTCACCGACTGCGGCATGGAGGTTATCGCTATGAAACATGGTTAGGGACGGTCGGAAATTTTCTTCTACACCGTCTCGTAAAAACTCAATTAACTCCAATCATAGAGAGGTTATCGGTGACTTTTGACGCGATGGGCATTGAGAGCAACGCATGGATCCCCTTTTTTGATACGTTGAAGCTTCCCGATACCTCGCAACAATTTCAAAACATGGTCGCCTCTTACCTCCCTTTGCTACGGGGAGGCTTTTCATGGAATCGTTGGCTTTACTATCTAACTGAAGAACATCAACAAAAAGAGATCAGCTCTCGACTTTTAGATCCAAGAGTTTTAAAAATTTTTGCACGCTATCGTTCGGAAACAACATGGCTCCCTCTACCGGAAAATGGCGCGGATGCCAAACCGGCGGCAGCGTCGCACCACATCGCGCTGCAAGGAGAACCTTGGTCCCTGGAAAAAGAGAAAAATGCTTGGGGAACACTTTTTTTCCCGGAGCTTCCTTCTGAAGAGCCGGGTTGGGAGATTGCGTTAACGGCAACGCAGGTCCAGGGCTATGTAACACAGAAATTGTGTCCCCGATGGGCTCGGTTTCAAAGGCTGAACTTCAACACAACGTCCCATCCTCGTTTCCAAGGCGTTGACAGTGAAAGACATTCTCGGAAACAACAAGGAATCGCTTTTAAAAAAAAGGTGATGGAGGTCTTGCAGGACGAACAGAGAGTGTGCCGGGAGACATCACAGTTTACCTGGCAGGAGGCAATTAGAGAAGTTATATCCACCCAAAAGCCTTTGTTTCTAGCACAGGTGAAACTCGAGATCGAAGGGACTCTTAAGGGGATCCCCGACTTGCTTTATATCAAACATCAAGAAACCCGTATTTGCTTAGAGGTATGGGATATCAAATATTCCCATACGGTGAGTTATGCGCAAAAGTGGAGGGTAGCCTTTTACGCCCACCTACTCGATCATCTATTGAAGGGAGAAACATTTTTGCTTCCCGTAAAAGTGTCCGATATGGGAGGAGTGGTCTCCCCCGTTTCCCCCTATAGTGATCAGTATACAAGAACCCCATTCCCATTATCCCCTTATCGGTCTTGGATGCCTCGTTTGATCGCCCAGTGGAAAACAGATGCCGTGCGTTGCAAAGCTGCCCAAGAGTATTCAATGGAACCCTCTTGTACCTCATGCCGGTATTTTTCTTACTGCTATCAGGAAACCCTTTTTAAAAACCCTCCTCTCCCCGAAAACCTGACCATTGTTTCACGAAATATCGACTCTAATGATTTTCCAAAGAATACCAAGCACTGGTTCTTTATCGACTACGATCACGAAGAGGTGCAGTGGCAGTGCTGGGAAAATGGTGAAACTCGCACTGAGACCCGCTTGCGCTTGCAAGATTTTTCGCATGAGGAGGCATTTCGCGCAGAAGTTGCGAAGCAACTGCAGAAGGAGTGGAGTCAATCTGTTCATCAAAGGAAGAACCCTCATTTTCTTGTCTATGAACCGAGGGAGTGGTTTTTCTTTCAAAATGCCTTTCAGTCGACAGCTTTAAAGGCTTTATGGGAGGCGCACACGTGTTGGACAGCGATCCAAACTGTGTTAGACACCCATTTTTCCTGGCCAATTCAGGGGTGCCTCACGGCAGCTCAGGTTGCTGCATGCTTGGGGTTGCTCCCGGATCAGCAGTCTTCCCCCTTAAGCATGTATCATCGAAAATGCCCTGCGGGCACCCCGCTTACTCTCTATAAGCAAATCTGGAACTGGTGTCTTTCTAAAGTGAAGAGTCAGCGTGTCGTGTCCTTTGAGGAGGTTAGCCTCCGACCTGTTTCTCTGATAACTTCTTACCATAAGATACACCATCGAGAAGGGGAGTGTCGCATGTCTGAGATACTGGAATTTCAGAAAAATCCCTGGTCAGAACGTGTGCAGCAATGTCGATCGATAGGGCCGATCCGTTTCCTTGGCAGCGTGGTTGAGAATAAGCAGCAATGCTACCGATTTTCACTGGACTCAGAGTCCATTGTCTCTAAATTTAGAGTGGGGGATTTTTTGAAATTATCCCCATTGGAAAGCGAGCGGATTCAAGAGGGATTTTCCGTGATACTCCACACCTATTCTCCGGAAAAGGGGACTCTTTCGGTCCGTTCCGTATCTCCAAAGATGATGTTAAGCAACCAGGGGTTCTACATCTTAGATGAAAGTGCAACAGACTGGAATGCACCAAAAATCGAACGGGTGCTCACCCTTTTAAAAGATCCAAACTTTAGGCCCGGGCTCATTCGCTTGCTTCTCGGCCATGCAAAACGTTTTCCGTCAAAGACAATAGAGTGGGCTGAGCAGTGGTACCGTTCCGAGGCTCAAGCAGCAGGGTTGAATTCCCGGCAAAAGGAGGCGTTGCTGCTTCCGTTTCGGGAAAACGTTGGATTAATCGAAGGACCACCGGGAACAGGGAAAACACACTTACTGGTCTGGACTCTCATTGCCCTGGTAGCATATGCAAACGCTCTCAATTGTAGAATCAAAATTTTAGTGACAGCGCAGACACATCATGCGATTGATCAAATCCTGAAAAAAGTCGCCAAAACCCTTCCCTCCGCAAACGTTCCCTCAGTTGTCTTGTGGAAATATGGGGGTGAAGAGTGTCAACTGGAGAAGTTCGGGATTCGCAGGATGCAAGAATCCGGGCCGCTTGTCAACGATTCTAGCCTAATCCTTGGAGCCACCGGCTTTGGCGTGTATCAATTACTAAAGAAAAAAAAATTTCCGCAACTATTTGACTGGGTCGTTTTTGACGAGGCTTCACAAATGCTTGTCCCCACTGCATTACTCAGTTTAATTGTAGGCAAGGGACAGGCGATATTTTATGGAGACACCCAACAGCTCTCCCCGGTATTGATGGGAAATTACGCGAACACTTCCTTGATTCCCCGCTCTATCTTGGAGGAGTTGGTTTCCCGGTACGGCGCTCAGAATCGCCTGCGTCTGAATGCAACCTATCGCATGCATTCTCCTATTTGTCGATTTGTTAGTGAGCAGTGGTACGATGGCGAGCTGTTCTCTGTGGCAAACCATGAGGACAGGTTGTCATTTCCCAACTACCCCTTGCACTGTGATGATTTCGATGATTACCTCGATCCTGCTAAATCGATGGTAGCGGTGCCACTCAATCATGTCGGGTGTCGACAGTCTTCTCACGAGGAAGCTTGCTGGGTAGCAAACGCTGTGAAGCGCCTCATTGAAGATTACTCGATTTCCGCTGACGAGATAGGCATCATCTCGCCGCATCGCTTACAGAATAACACCATTCTCTCTGCTTTGAAAAAGACGCTGCCTTATTCATTAAAGCTGCCAAGAGTAGACACCGTTGAACGCATGCAAGGGGCTGAATTTGACATTGTCATTTTTTCTGCTACTGTCTCCGACAAAGAAACGATCCATAGCCCTTTTTTGAAAGAGTATCGCCGATTTAACGTAGCCCTTACACGGTCGAGGAAAAAATTCATTCTTGTAGCTAGCACCCTTTTCTTCCAATCTTTCCCCATGACAGAAAAAACACTGATCGCTCAAACCCCTTTTGAAGACTTTTTTCACGCGAGTTTTGGGCCAAAAAATGAAATGAATTTTTAGACATGTTTCGTTTAAGCTTAAGTTAGACTTTTTTTGCCTTAGAGCAATCTTAGTTAACCTTTAGCCAAAAATAGTAGTGTTCACCTAGGTAGTCAATTCCCTGCTCCAGTGCCCCCGGAATCCTTTGTAATTGCGTGAAATGATAGCAATTGTATATCATAATGATATACCATGGAGGTTGTATGCCGCAAAAAAAAGGGCGCGATTTTTTAATACGAAATATGCCTATTGAAGTCTACCATCTTCTAGAGGAATCTGCTAAAGAACATCATCGTAGTAAAACGCAAGAAGCTATCTTGGCTATTCACAATGGTTTAGCTATGCACCCGTCTAAACTGAAAAAACCGGTTCCCTTCAAGTGGAAAAAGAAAATATCTAGCCGTTTCATTAAAAAAGCTATTCAAGAAAGCCGAGAATGATTGTTGTTGATACGTGTGTTCTCACCCATCTATTCAACGAAACAGAACACACGAAACTCGCTCAGAAAATTCTTGAGATAGATTCCTCCTGGATTGTCCCTATTATCTGGCAAGAGGAGTATGCGAATGTGTTGTCCAAGCTTGCAAGAAGGGAAAAAAGAGGATATCAAGAAGTAATAGGGCACTTTGAAGATGTCTTGAACCAACTCAGCAGCTGTGAAAAATATGTCGATAACAGAGAGGCACTAAAAACTTCACTTCAAAAGAAAATCAGTGTCTACGATGCGCATTTCGTGACTCTCGCTCAATCTTTTGATGTTTTGTTGGTCACTGAAGATCAAGAGGTAATAAAACGATGTTCTAAGATGGCGGTGAGTATGAAAGAATTCATTAGTCTTCTAAATTAACGCAAGTTTTGGACCAATGAACCTATCTCACTAAACCATTTTTGCCGATTTCTTGCCTCTTGGGCTGATTTTGCGCTCAATTTTTCACTCAACTTTCATAAGTTGAGATCAAAATTCATCACAAAATCGGCTGAAAAGCGTTT
>JBAUVX010000345.1:0-3743 GCA_049583465.1 Waddliaceae bacterium
CCCCGGGCTTTCACATCTGACTGACACTCCCGCCTACGCCCCCTTTACGCCTAATAAATCCGATTAATGCTTGCACCCTCCGTATTACCGCAGCTGCTGGCACGGAGTTAGCCGGTGCTTCTTTACCTAGTACCCTCAAATTACCCGGATATTAGCCGGGTTCTCTTGTTTCCAGGCGAAAGAACTTTACAACCCGAAGGCCTTCTTCGTTCACACGGCGTCGCATCGTCAGGCTTTCGCCCATTGCGAATGATTCTCGACTGCAGCCTCCCGTAGGAGTCTGGGCAGTGTCTCAGTCCCAGTGTTGGCGGTCAATCTTTCAATCCGCCTAGACGTCTTAGCCTTGGTGCGCCTTTACCACACCAACAAGCTGATATCCCATGGGCTCCTCTGCAACCGCGAGGTCCGAAGATCCCCCACTTTGATGACTAGAAGATGTCTTCCAGCACCGCATCCGGTATTAGCGATCGTTTCCAATCGTTATCCCGGAGTTGCAGGCAGATTACCCATGTATTACTAACCCTTTCGCCACTAAACTTTTAGCAAGCTAAAAGCTTCGTTCGACTTGCATGCCTCATCCACGCCGTCAGCATTCAATCTGAACCAGGATCAAATTCTCAAAGAAAAAAAAACTCATTGAAAACTTGACAAATATAAAATTGCGTCATGTTCACCAAAAGGTGCCCATGAAACGCACAAGCTCTGAATGTTACACATTACCTTTTTCACGCTGTCAAAACAACAATCAAACCCTCGCGGAGTTTGTTTTTCTTCTCTTTTCCTAACATTAGGTTGAAAAGACATTCTTATTATGTAGAAGAGCTGATATTTACACAACTCTTTTTCTCAAAATATTGATGAAAATGTGTTTTTCGGCAAAAACAAGCTCAGAGCCTACCCAGAAACGTAAGGGAAGGCTGCTTTTAACCCGGGTTGTGCGAAAGGTCCCCTACATAACCCGGGTTTAAAGCTTTGCATCAAAATTTTACTTGATGTATAGCTGTAACCTAAACCTGCAAAAAATTGGAGTTTTGCTATGAAATATCGTCTTTCGTTATCGTTCTGCCTTTTCATTTCCTTCTTTTCTCCGATGTTTGCGAATGAAGAACAAAGCCGTTTATGTCAACAATTCGATGGTTGCATTGCTTCCTCAGAAAAAATTTATATCAATCCTGAAGATGTTTTAATCGCAGAGGATGGAATCTTTGTCCCGGCCGGTGACGACACCTACCCTGTTCTCTAGCTTCATTATGATGAACAAGAGTTGTATGTAAAACGGACTCTTTCACTGATTTGTAAAAAGGGTCATCCAATTGAGTGCTACATCTGTATGGGATGTAACGGTTGGAATGTTCAATGTCCTCATAGGTGTAGGTGTTATGGCAGATAGGTTTTCTTTTCTTAGTTTACTGCATTCATCCATAAATGAAATATTTTATTCTCTCTGCGATCTTAGCGCCTCCGAGACTTTGCGTTTTTTCTCTTCACCAAGTGTTGTCATTATTTCGGGTCATAAACGCAGAGTCTTGGAGTCGCTGACCTGTAAAAGGCGCAAAGAGGAATCTGAATCTTAGTAGTTTAGGAATATTTTAAAAATACTTATTTAAAGATTGGTGCCTTGCACCAGAACATCCGCTATTTGGAAAAATTCAATTACCCAAGTACCATGAAACCACTGCTGATTCTAAATCTCTATTTTTTTTTATCAGTTATTATGAATTTTTCTGCTCTCTCTCACGTGAGTTTAGGACCCGAAAGCAAAAGGGCATTTTTTCCTAACACCGACTTTTCTAAAAAGATCTCCTTCGAAAATCAAATTGTCCTTGAAAAATTTTTCAAGGCTCTTTTCGAGCAGAGTGAATGCGGCTTTGTTTTCTATCAAAAAAAACCGGTCTGCGAAGAGGGCTACTGGATTGTCGACCCGATATTCCCCGGAATTGAACGACACAGATGCAACGTCTACTTCAAAGAGGGAGCTCGGGTTTGGAAACAGCTGAATCTTACGACAAACAAAGAATATGTGTTAAGCATTTGCGAGGTTTCTGATGGTTTAGATGAGAACATGAACGGTATTCTTTTTATTCATCGTAAACTGTTTTTAGAGACTGTAAAAAGAAATATTGAGCTTTTCCAATATGTTATCGGCCCCGAAGTTAGCCCTCAATTTCTCTTGGATAAGCTTGAAGATCCCGCAGAGTCTGTGGGGAAACTTCTCAAACAAGATAATGCCTTAACCGGCATCATTTTCGGCTTTGGAACGCAAAATTCGCTTGTGGGTAGCCGCATGGAACGGTTGATCAAAGAATTTTCGTCTCCTGAAATTCCACCTATAAAACCTTTGCTTTCACGCCTCCATCCGCAAAATAACTCTCTTTCTTTGGAAGGATTGCCTCATACATTGAATAAAAAACATTTACTTTTTTCCGAAACGATGATGCCTACAGGTCAAGAGGAGTTAAAACCAAGTTTTGGATTTGATTCAATCACTCAAGAATTTCAGGCGTTATCACAAGAAATCACCGGTACCTCAGAAAAACTAGACTGCGAACGTCCCTGGTTTGCCTTTTCAAGGCTCAAAGATGATCCTGAGTCAGTCTTGTTAATTCAAGAGCTGGAAACGACCCAAACAAAAATTCAAAAGCTTTTGAAATCCCCGACATTTTTTCCTCAAGTCTTGAAAGCTATCACATCCGAAGAGATCAGCTTGCAGAAAAGAAATTTCTCATCATCATCTTTGCTTGCTTTTACCTCTGAGGAAGCTAAGCATCTGCCTGCAATCGTTGCGGAAGGAATTTTCCACCTAATTCATGAAGAAGACGATATTTTTTTCGAAGCCTTCTATAGGGGCATGCTTGATGCTGAAAACGGCAAACCTCTTTCTTCTCATGACAATCGAGTCCTTTCAAAGTTATTTTATGATCAACAAGTGTTGAAAAATCTCTGCAAAGCTAAAAAAAATTTACATCAATGTGAAATGATGTTCAATGAACTGAAACGGGATTCGGCATATTTCTCAGTTGCACCAAACAAGCTTTATTATAAGATCTCTAAAGTCGGACGTGGTTCGCATTTGAAAAATGAAAAAAGGGTCTCAGTGCACTACACCATCTCATCCGGGCCGATGGAGGCCCTTCTCTGCCGAACCGGTACAGCTGGAATTCCTTGCGAGCTTGATTTGTCCGAATGCATCTCGGGTTTTCATCATGGTATGTTGGGAATGCAAATCGGCGAGAAGAGGGAAATATATATCCATCCTTCACTTGCATACGGTATTTACACTACTTTGGACAGGGGACACTACCTCAAAGCTGAAGTTCAACTCCTCAAGATCTATCCTGATCAAACATTTGCCGAGCTTCCTCCGATGCAAGAGATCGACATCGAAAGTGAAATTCCTCAAGATGTGGAGGAGAAACATCAAAAAAGCCAAAGAGAGACAGGATATTATAGAGGTCATCAAACTTGGAGCCATTATAAACACTGCGACTTATATACCCTGAGTCAGGTGTTGGACTGCGTAAAGAAACTAAAAAACGGAAAAAGCCCGAACCTTCCCTCTTCAATAGATTCAAATAGGGTGATCAATAGACTTCATTGGAATTTATACAACAATATAAAGAATACCCCATGGGCGAATTGTTAATGCGTTATGAGACCTTCAAACTGTAAAGGCTCGTTGCCTAATTCCATATTCAGTTTGACACACACCGTATGAGCTAGCAATTTTCTCCAAAATCGAGAAG
>JBAUVX010000346.1:0-3174 GCA_049583465.1 Waddliaceae bacterium
AGAGGGCATCTAATCGGGCATGAAACGACAAATGAAACTGATCCACATCAGTTCCATCTTTAAGTGCGAGCCGAAAAGTTTTCGGATGAATATCGCCAACATGGGTTAGATCATTGTCGAGATGAAAAGCAATAAGAGAGCTCCCTTTAGGTGAAGTTTCCGGGACGGTCCTTCCCGAAAAACGGGCAAAGTCGCGGGTTTGATCCCCTACCCGCACATCGAATGCTCCGATGTTTCCGGAAAAGTCATCAAAGCGGATGTATTCGCCCGCAAGAAAATACTCCTCTTGGTCATCGTTGTCCCCCATCTGCAGCGTTCCTTGAATGGAGGAAAAGTCGAGAAGGGATTTCTGATAGTCATAAGCAAAGTCAAGCGAAAGATCGCGTACCGTCGCAGGAACAGCATCGAAGGCCAGATTTCCATGAGTGAGGGATCCTTCAGCTCTCGCTTGAACCTGATAATCGCCGGGTTGGAAGGCGAAGAGCAAATAGCCTCCGTTTTCCCGATAACAGAGATCCCCTTCAAGAGGAAGATCGAGGAACGTCGGGTCTTCGTGAATATGAGATAGAATGCGTTGAAGTTGAGAGACTTTTCCTCTTAACTTCCGGGAACGGATGTCAATTTCATAGGTTTCTTTTTGAGGAAAATCAAAGTTAACATCAATCGTTCCGGCAAGAGATAGGCCTTGGCATTTCGTTTCGATTTCAGAAAAATGAATGTGCTTCCCTTCGAAAGTCACGATACCACCGATATCTGTAAAAAGAAGATCGCTATTTTTCTCATGATACGAGGCATCCACTAAAGGAAGCGTCCCAAAATGCGTTCCTTTTTTGAAATCAAAGTAATGAACAGCGCCGATGTTTTTTCTCTGTTCCCGGTCGTTCAAACGCCGAATGCTGCCGGCCCGAATTGTGAAGCGGGGGTTGTCCAACTCCACATCCCTTCCCACATACTCAACACCCATGCGGCAATGGTCGAAAAAACCTTGAAAATCTCCTCTACCGGTTAACCGCATGTTGTCATCGGAAAGCAGAAAGGAAGAGAGGTATTTTTCCAAAGGTAAATCTTTGGCAAGAAACCATCCTTTTCTCACTACAAGGCCGGCGATCCCCGATTCCGATTGAATCCAGTTTGTTTCCAATAAGACTGTTGGAGAAGCAATGGGGGGAATCACCGCTTGCATGGCCTCTAATCCCACATTCTCCCAATACGCTCGGGCTAGATCATTGGCGGGCCACTGTTTCCAAAGCTTTTCCGAACTTTTTTCCAGCTCAAAGCCAAAGTCGATGGTCTCGACGGCAGCATCGGCGCCTCCCTCGACACTCATCTTTCCGGTGATCTTGGCTGCAAAAGATTCCATTGCCATCGACGCGACGAGTCGAACACGATGGCCATGCAAAGATTTCCGGATTCCATTTCCGATCACATCAGGTAGATAGGCTGCGAACTTATCTGTGTCGCCGCTAAAATTCAGCTGCATCGCCTCTTCTCGGGAAAGCCAGTCAACAACGAGTGTTCCTGTCAATCCAAAAAATTCCCCTGTCATTTCAGATTTTTGGATCATCCCTTTCCTGAGAACGAGATCGGTACAGATATCATGAAAATGCCATCGATTTCCATTGAAACCCAACGATCGCACATGGCCTCTTTGAATAGAAAAGTTTGCGTCAATGGTTTCGAACACATTGGGGTTTGTCAAGTCAATGGAAAAATTTCCCGACGATTCTCCGACACGGCAGCAAAGCTCCCAGGGATCAAAAGTAAACTGCAAGTCGCAGGCGGTCAATTGATCAAGAGTAATAGCGGTGAGTTGGAATCCTTGCAAATAGGCGACTCCGGAAGCGTCGACACTCCCCTTTTCCATCCGAAATAGGGAGCATTTGGGAAAGTAAGGTGTGAGCGCCTCTTGAATAAAAGCGAATTCTTTTGTGCCAACGTTGACCAGTTCGATTTCTGCGGAATTGCACTCGCCTCCAAACTGTCTGGTGACAAAGCGGGCGAGCGCTTCATTGTGGTTTTCGTCGGTTAAATGCAAGGCAAGATTTAGAGAAGTTTGCTTGTCGATTTGAAAGCGCCCGCTGCCGTCAATCAGTAAACCAAACGCATGTTGGTGATGTTGGCATGTTCCTTCAATCATCACCTTCACTTCTTCATTTTCTAAAAAATCGACCCCGCCGGCCACTTGCTTGACTTCCCAATAAGGCACTCCATCGCGATGTAAGACGAACGAGGCGTCTTTGACAATTTCCACATTTCCCTTGAAGGAAGGCGTATTCTGATCCCGGCGGTCGACGCTGACATCAATCTTAGCTTGCCCGATTTGTCCAAAAATCTTCATCTGTTCTTGAGCAAATGCCAAATCGTTCAACGTTGCCGTTCCGCTGATGCAAGGAGGCGACTGTTGAGCAAAGATGACGTTGATCTTGCCATCGATTTCCCCTTTCCGAACGTCCCATCCTCTGATTTCCTCTCCAAAAACGGCATAGAGTCCGTACAGCTTTTGGCAGTCCACATCGTGAAAGACTAACTCTGCGAGATAGGAATGCTCTTCCTCCTTAGCCACATGGAGTTCAAAGCAGTTTTTAGACACTTCGCCGTCGTCCAACATCAAGCGGAAGCGGCCCTTGACATCTTGAGAATTCGACTCAGCGGAAAAGTCAAAAGCCGCCGTCTGCTCGACGGCTGATTGATCCAGGGGTTCAAGCCATGACAGAGTGCCATGATCAATCTTCATGGAACTATTGAGCTTGAGCAGCCAGGAAGGAAAATTTTTCGTGACTGTGATCACCTCTTTGAGATGGGAAGGGGCATCTCTTAGTTCAATCAATGAATCATCGACGATGATCTCGAGGTTGAATTCTCTTTTTAGGGGGTGTATGCCAATTCCAAGAAGAAGGCGGCTGGCCGACAGATAGGCCCCGTTTCTCTCCAGCGTCGGCTTTTCAACGATCCAATACCCTTCTTTGTAGTAAATCTCTTTAGCATGGACCTCTGTACCAAGTCGATAACGGCAAAAGCCATGGACACAGAGCTTAACAAAACTCCCGCCTATCTGTTGCCAAAACAGGGCAGAGAGAAGAACGGCAAAAAGAAGCAAAAAGATGAAAACTTTTTTTTTCATGAGTCGATCTCCTTTATCCCAAGTTCCGCATTTTGCGCGGGCGATTTCTTCAT
>JBAUVX010000347.1:0-1889 GCA_049583465.1 Waddliaceae bacterium
GATCTCTTGAGTGCTCATATTGAAATCTTTTGCGCTCTCTCTTATCAAATTGCCGTCGACAAAAAGCTGCCCTGCTTTAACCATTTCACAAGCTATTTTTCCCAAAGCGCAGGAGAGCTTTTTTTTCTCATCTAACAAGTTTTTTTGGCAAGGGATGCGTGATTTTTGATTGAAAAGATACTGCGCAAATAACTGCTCCACTGCCGCTTTATATAGCTCGGGCATCGTCAGATCTTCGATTTTCTCTCCTTGTTCGTCCCAAAGGAGACAAATCATTTCCAATAAAAGAGGCTCACGAGCCGTGGTTGCAAAGTCGCGATGTTTTCTTAAAAAATAGATTAACCTTGCGGCTTTATCTTCCACAAATTCTTTTTTCGGCATGACAGATTCAAAGTATTGAGAAATATACTTCTCAATCCCTATGTTAGTAAATCCCCGGTATTCAAAAGCGCAGTCTATTTCCATTTGTTTCTGGATGGCTGCTGTTCCATAAGGACGGGAAGTGACGATCATATGGGGAAAAAGAAGGCCGGAAGGTGCAAAAAGCTGGCGGTATATGGCTTTGGGCATATGGGTTGTTTCATTATAACCGTCTAAAATCATCAGCACTCTGTGGGAGTCATTTCTCAAGACCTCTCGAATATCTTCCATTAGGTGAAGGTACTCTTCCCGACTTTGAGGTAAAAAGCATTCCTTAGCCAAAATATTTTCTAGATTTTGTTCACCACTAGGGTAACGAGCCTCTGTCAGATTTCTCAACGGAACTAAAAAAAGATAAAGGAAACGGTCTTTCCACAATCCTTCCGCTGCCCACTGGTAGGCAATCTTTTGGCAAAAGATGCTTTTACCAATCCCCGGGCGACCAAGCATGAGGTATTTGCCGCATAGCGATTCTAAATCGTTGACATTTGCAACTTCCATCATACCAAGATTTCTATTTCCTAAGAAAAGAATGGAATTCTTTTCCTTACAGTAAAAGTCTTGTAGGCTTTTCCGGACTCTTTTGGAGACTGCGGCTGTTCTAGTGTAACAGTTGACGCCATTTTGGAGTGCTTCACCGGCGCTTAAAAGCGGACTGCTATTAATGAAACCTGTGATCGCCGATCGAGAAACCTCTGAAGTTCTTTCGTTGGCAGACGTTGCTCCCCGACTGGGAGGATCATAGCCCTTCCAGTCGTCTTCATCCCTTACTTCATCTTCCCTCTCTTTTCTCCCACCAACGGAAAGAAGGGGAATCATCTCATTGAGACTAACATTCATTTGCTCTTATCCATTCAAGAATTTTCTCAAATAATTAATGCTTGTACAGGTAATTTAATGCTACAGTTTTATTTTTTTTTGCAAACTTTTTACAGGAGCCGCTTTCAAATTCCGGCCACGGGCAAAACCTTTGTGCAGCTCGAACCGATAGAATTCATCGAGAGAATTTCCCTTAGCCGGGCGAACTGATTGCGCGTATTGATGAAATTAATCCCACATCTCGCCATGTCCCTCAAATCTCGGCCGTAGACATGAGCAGAAACCGGGTTATATGTGCTTAGCAAACGCTTTAGTATGCCATGGTATTGCGTAATCATTTTCTGAAAGTCTATATCCATGACTGGTTAGACAGATCACAAGACCCATCTTGATAGGTAGTTTTGGGTAAGTATTTCGAAAGGCTGTAATACCTCGAGTATCTCCTCGAGATGGGTGTGTTTTCGCTTTAATTTACGCCATGGGCGAATTGCGATTTTGCGATTTCGGTTGATAATGCGCAGGTACTAGCTTCACCACTCATTTAAAGCATGGTTGTTAGTGTAAAACACAGAGACACAGGGAGCACAGAGAGAAAGGACGGGGGCAGTTCTAAGCTCAAAATCCGTTTATGATTCGATGAAGGCCATCAA
>JBAUVX010000348.1:0-3355 GCA_049583465.1 Waddliaceae bacterium
TGGGTCAGTATTAAGTCAATATGGACCCATTTACGATCGTCCAACCCCGGGACTTTGGCGCGGCTCAATCCTTCATTTTAAGCTTGACAGAGCACTAGAACATTCAAATTCAAGAATTGGATTTAGGCAACGCGAAAGCTCCCGCGATTGAACAGGGCGGAAAGACATTCATTTTCCGGTCCAAAACTCGCGTTATTTAATTTCCATGTGATATACTTTGGCAATGAGACAAAAAAACGAAGAGCCGACGCCTCATCATTTTGATACCTTTCCCTCTTTTATTCAAGGTCTTGCACCCAGAGAAGATGAGATCCGGTATTCGCTTGGCCCTTATCAAGTCATACGCAGCTTGGGGAAAGGGGGAATGGGAAAGGTACTTCTCGCTTACGATACGAAATGCGGACGCCGCGTTGCCATCAAGAAAATCCGCCCTGACCTCTTGCAGCACCAACAAGTGCATCGGCGCTTTCTCAAAGAGGCGCGCATTACAAGCCAGCTGACCCATCCGGCAATTATGCCTATTTACGTCATTCAAGACGAAAATGACGTGGTGTATTATACAATGCCCTTTGTTCAGGGGGATACCCTGAGGCAGATCCTGCGTAAAACCTATAAACAGGAAAAAATGGGAGAAAAGCTCGACCACATTGGAGGCTCGATTCCCGCCCTCATTCGCATTTTTATTTCTATTTGTCAAGGGGTTGCCTATGCCCATGCTCAAGGAGTGTTGCATCGGGACCTAAAGCCGGAAAATATTATGGCCGGAAAATATGGAGAAGTGCTCATCCTCGACTGGGGATTGGCAAAAATCATCCAAGATGTTGCTGCAGAAGAGGAGATAAAAACCACAGATGTCGACACCTCTCCCGAGTTAACACAGATGGGAAAGGTTGTGGGTACCATCAACTACATGGCTCCGGAGCGAGCGCGAGGAGGGAGGGCGACAATTCAAACGGAAATCTATTCTCTAGGAGTCATTCTCTATCAAATCTTGACTCTGCGCCATCCTTTCCATCGAGAAACCTTGGAGAAATTTTTGGAAAATATGGATAAAGAACGGATACAAGATCCCATCGTATGCGCTCCCTATCGCGACATTCCACGGATTTTATCCCAGGTGGCTCTAAAATGTCTGGTTCGCAACCCCGAACAACGATATCAGACCGTCGATGAGCTCATACGGGAAATAGAAAATTATATCGAAGGACGTGCAGAGTGGTTCCAAATTGCCACCTTGGATATCAACAAAAAGTCTGATTGGGAATTTCAAGAAAATGTGCTGATTGGCGAACAGATGGCCATTACCCGTAATGCTGAAGTGTCGGACTGGGTCAGTTTAATGATTTCTAAAAGCTCTTTCACCGGAAATACCAAAATCGAAGCGATCATTACCATCGGACAAGAAGGCGAAGGTGTCGGGTTTTTGCTCAGCGTTCCCGAGACAGCAGAACGGGTGCATCTCAATGATGGCTACTGTCTTTGGCTGGGATCCGATATCAATCGATCGACAAAGCTTTTGCGATCGACCGTCGAAGTGATTCACTCCCCTGAAATTTTCCTTGAAAGAGAAAAACCCTATCGCGTCTGCATCGAAAAAATTGATCACAACATTCACTTCTATCTTAACGGCCACTTGCAGTATTCCTATATCAGCTCTTTACCTTTGATCGGAACACATGTAGGCGTTCTCTCTAGAGACGCTGATTTCACCTTGGAGAATTTCGTCGTCTATGTCGGAAGTCAAAATATTACGGTCAACTGCCTTGCTGTCCCCGACGCTTTCTTAGCACATAAAGACTATCAGACAGCCTTAAACGAGTACCGCAGAATCGGCTATTCCTTCCCCGGGAGAGCAGAAGGGCGGGAAGCCATGTTCCGCGCCGGCATTACCATCTTAGAGCAAGCGCGTGCTTGTCAAATCCCGATAGAAAAAGAAAACCTTTATGAATCGGCGATGCAAGAGTTTGATAAGCTGCACTCCACTCCGGGGGCGCCTTTGGAATATTTAGGTAAAGCCCATGTTTATCATGCAACAAAAGACCCGGTCGAAGAAATCAAATGCTACGAATTGGCGTTTCGACGCTATCCCAACCATCCCCTCCTTCCCGTTCTGCAAGAACAGCTGATCTTCAGAATGCATGAGGTGTCCCGATTCCATCGCAAAGCAACTTACCACTTCATGTTAACAGCAGTGAAACATCTTTCCAACACGTCCGTCAGCAGCTACACCAAGAAGCTCTTTAATAATGTCAAAAAGCACTGGGAAGCCCTCCCCTTTATCTTAGAAGATCCGGCTTGTGAAGGGTCAAAAACTCTGTCGTACCAATATTTTGGCATCCTGCTTGCTTTCTGGCTGGCAAATTCCTATGCCATTGTCGAGTACATCGATGAATTGCAACAAGAAAATGAAGCTTACCCGATTACCCTTGCCAATGCCTTTTTTTGCCTCACCGAACTCGGAGCCTGGCAACTAGCCGAAAAGAAGTTTGAAGAACTCCCAAACACACAACAACACCTCAAAGAAATGGAACGAATTCGCGTCGCTATTCACTGTCATGAGGCATCTCCCCATGAAGCTTTGAGGATGTTTTTTGATGGAAAAACATCTTCTCCGGATAACGAAGATGATCACCTGCTTCTGCATATCGCAGAAACCGCTCTCGACCAAAAAGCGACCGCAACCGTTCACGAACTTATCAATCATGATCTTATGAAACATCTTCCTTCCGATAGACAGCTTCACTTTGACTGTTGCCGCCTTTGGGCGTACCTTCTCGACAAAAATTGGGAGGGAGCTAAAACTCTTCTCCACCGGTATCCCCTCATTGTCCGCACACAAGAGCACTCGTTACTTTCAACCCTCTATGGTTGCTGGCTTGCGATTACTGAAGGCAAAGAGATTGCCATGGCCCACTTCACCGGAGTGTTAGAAGTTTCTTTCCCCCGTTCTTGCACCCTCCTCGCCCACTATCTCAATGGAAGGCTTCCGGAAGGAGGGAATTGGGACCAAAAGACTTTTCTTTGGGAAAAGCGGCAGCTCTATCGTCAGCTTGCCTTGTTTTATCATTGTTTAGAGGAGACCGATCGAGCCAATGAATTTCATGATTCGGCCTGCCGGCAATACCTTCCTCCGAATCCTTGATTTTTGGTGCACACAAAGCACAGGTTATCAACTATCTCTTAACTTCAGAATTAACGACAGGACTGATCATAAATTTTGGTAATCCTAAAGCCCAAGTTCCGCATTTTGCGCGGACGATTTCTTCATCTTTTCGTTTTTATGGTTACCCCATGGGCGAATTGTTAATGCGTTATGAGACCTTCAAACTGTAAAGGCTCGTTGCCTAATTCCATA
>JBAUVX010000349.1:0-4061 GCA_049583465.1 Waddliaceae bacterium
TTTTTAATTCTAAGTGGATTACAAAATCTCGATTGGTGACTACAGACCAAGCTTCGATTTTGTAACCCACTTAGAATCAAAAATCTATTGAAATCACCTCCCGCAACATGCGGAATGTGGGATAAATGAAGAAAAATGGCGAATAGGAATTTACGGATAGGTTCAAGCATGGTAAAATTCTCATTATTCTCTTATATACTCAATTAATCCCATTTATTACAAAAAAATGATCATTATTTCTCCTCTAATCATTCTTATTATCGCTTGGGCTTTAGGCTCCATTGTCATTTGGTCGTTTAAAAATGGCATCTCTCCGATGCCTAGTACCCGGCTGGCTCAACGGGCTATGCTGCAGCTTATTCCCGGCACACTATCGGGAAAGGTCTATGAATTAGGTTCCGGCTGGGGAACTTTAGCCTTTCTTTTAGCAAAAAGACTTCCACACTGTCAGGTAATCAGCTATGAAAACTCTCCGGTCCCGTATTTTTTCTCCAAACTTCGCCACTTTTTCGTTCCTCTTTCAAATCTTTCCTTGAATCGGAAAGATTTTTTTCGGGAAAGCTTAGAAGATGCCTCGCTGATTATCTGCTATCTTTATCCCGGGGCAATGAAAACCTTGCGAACCAAGTTTGAAAAGGAGCTCAAAGCAAAAACCCGGATCATCAGCAATACTTTTGCGATTCCCGGCTGGACTCCTGAGCAAGTTCAGGTTCTACCCGATCTTTACAAGTCAAAAATCTACCTCTACAAGGTCTCACGAGGCAATCACACGAAATCTCCTTGAGTTAGAGAGAAAGAGAAAAAATTTTCCTTTTGCCATATATTTTCTTTAGCTAAAGTAAGGATAAACCGCAAAAAGGAGAAGTAGGATGCCCATATCACCTAAGGTAAAGGCATTTTTGGACGAACAAAACGTCGAGTATGAAATTGCCGAACACCCCATAGCCTATACTGCGATGGAAGTTGCCGGTAGTCAACATATTCCGGGAAAACAAATGGTCAAATCGGTGATTATCAAATCGAATGGCGAGTTTGTCATGTGCGTCTTACCTGCTATCCATCTAATTGATTTTGAAAAACTTAAAAGTGTCACCGGCGAGAAAGCAATCAAGCTGGCAAATGAAGAGGAGATCGCACTCCTGTTTCCGGACTACGAAGTAGGAGCGGAACCGCCATTTGGACAACTGTATGGTTTAAAAGTCTATGCAGACAAAATTCTGGAAGAAGATCGCGAAATTGTCTTTAACGCGGGAACCCATACCGATGTTGTCAAAATGAAATTCAGCGACTACAAACGTCTCGTCAATCCCATTGTTGAAGACATCGGCACACATATTTAACCGCGCAAAACGTTCGTATTTGGGTATGAAGTCATTGATAGACCCCGTGAACGGCTGCAACCCGTGCCATGGCAAAAACCAAACAAGAAGAAAACGCTCACGCCGATCTCGACTCGACGCCTTCCCTCCTTCAAGAACGATTCGGGCGGATGGAGGTGAAGATTGCCGTCAAGGCAGGGGTTGCCGCCGCCCTAAGTTTATACATTGGTGTCGGATTTGCTAAAATCCTAGACAGGCCCGATAGCTTGGTCAGCGGAACGTGGTGCGTGTTGTCGACGTTTGTTGTCATGCAAGCCCATCTTGGCGGCACCTATCGCGCTGCATGGGTAAGATTCCTTGGAGTGCTGATAGGCTCATGGATGGGAGGGTTATTTACAAGCCTCTTCGGATCGAATCCCATTACTTTAGGTGTCAGCGTCATTTTCACTGTTCTTGCCTGCTCGCTATTCAACCTAAAAGACAGTATCCGCATCGCCTGTCTTTCTCTTTCTATCGTCATGATTCTTTGGGGGTTAAATCCAACAATTAGTCCTTGGAAATTTGGACTTTATCGATTTTTGGATTCGACTCTTGGGATCTTGATTGCCGTGATTGTTTCTCATAGCTTATGGCCCGCTGAAGCCAATCAAAAAATGCGTCTGAATATTTCAAAAATTTTGCATGTGCTCGCGCGACTTTTTCAGTTGGAGCTCGATCTCAAACCTTCCCCCAAACACTTTAATCGGATTCACAATAAACTGACTCGCGATCTCCATCGTCTCCTAGAAGAAACACGCCTAGTGCGTAGAGAATCGGAGCTTGAGCTCTTATCGAACACACGAAACCTTGAGGACTGGGACCATCTTATCGATCAACTTGGATATATTTTTGAATCCACAATGGCTTTAAGAACGTTTCGCGAGCATCAGATCATAAAAATTCTCGATAAGAAGCTGCAAAATCGGGTGAAAAATACCATGGAACAGACTCTAGAAACCTTTAAAGATCTTTCCCGTCGGTTCAAGAAGCCGGGAACGAAAAAATCCCCTTCCGATTTGCGCGAAACAGTCAACAATTTAAATGAAGAGCTCACCCGTTTCCGCATGACCCGCACAACGAGAAAATTTGAAAGACAAGATGTGGAAAGTTTTTTTGTTTTTTTCTACCACTTGCGCTCTGTCATCGAGAAACTCTTGAAAATCGAAGAAAAAATCCAAGCTTTGTAATACGGTGAGCTGGACTCATTTTTTCCTTCGATATTTATGATTATCGTGGTAAACTGTTTTCTCTTAATAAAAGGAGATCGATATCTTATGACATCAATACGTTCTTTTACCGAAATGGGTTTGATGAATCCGACGGCATTAAATCTATTGATTCCTCCCCATTGCGAAAAGACAATGATAGAAAATCCCTCTCCTTCTGTGCTGCAAACCGTTGAAGAGAATTTTAAACAATTTCCCTTGGATCATCCTGTAAGCGGATCGAAATCACACCCTGCTCTCAAGTCGTTGCGATTTGTTGCCCTCACGGTCTATACTCTCGGAGTGGCTCTGATTTTATCTTCCATTGGCACTGCGTTCTATCTCTTCCGGATAGCGCTTTCCTCCACCGAATGGGCGTTTGCAAAATGCCTAGGGCTGCAAAGGATGCAAGACGCGGCTGCCGAGAAAATAAAAAAATTTGCTACGCTCTTTTTCGTTGACCTGGCGAATGTGTACCTTTTTGGAACCTATGCGGTCCTCCCCCCCAATCTTGGAATCAGTTGTTTAAAAAACATCATCTCTGCTCCTTACTACACTCTAATCAGTTACCCCGTTAATTTTTTACTTTCGCTTTGTACGCCTCTTCTATTGATCGGCTTTCCCGCTCTAATTCCTCTAAGCCTGAGGGATCCCGATCGTTTTATGGCTCAGATGTGCGGTCAGGACCACAACAGGGCGGGCATGTATTTGTCGCTTGCTTTCCGCCGTCACTTTGGAATTTGCGGCAAAAATGGAGAACCTCTGCCTTATGGCGAAGAAGATCATATCTCTTTTGATTACAAAAGGCTTGATTTTTCAGGCCCGGGACGGGATAAGCTTATCGAATTTTTAGTAAAAGCCGAACGAGAGCTTGTCGATAGAGCTCGGGAAGCTGATGCCTATCTTACACGCAGCAATACAGAGCTAACATACACCTACCCTTTCAAAGGGCATGCAATTGCAGGGCGTGTAGAGGCTTGCTTCAACCGCAGCATTTACGATATCTCCACCCGGTCTAATCAGGAGATGCCCCTTTCGGACCAAGATAGGAGGGATGTTAAAGTTCTTTGCTCAAGACTGCGTTTGCTAGACAGAAAGATTAAGCTGCTTAGGAAGATATATCTCAACGCCCTTGCTCTTTCCTCATGCTACCGTTTGCGGGATATTCAAGCACCCTACGCGAACAATCTTATTGACACCATTGCGAGCCCCGTCCTAAACCTTTGGAGCGGCGAAAACTCCGATTTTTTGTGGCTTCCCAAGAGAGTGCGCGGATTGCAAGGCGAGTCTTCGTTCCCCATTAAGCTGCCCCCTTCCTTTTTGTCTGATGAAGACTACCACACTCTTTTTCACCCCATGGGCGAATTGTTTATGAGCTAGCAATTTTCTCCAAAATCGAGAAGCCTGATGCCAAAGATTTCGAGCTCGAACCTTCTCTATATGAAACCGTTCTGAAAGTTGACCAATCACGGTTTCTATAAGCCGACGAGTGCTTGTC
>JBAUVX010000350.1:0-3300 GCA_049583465.1 Waddliaceae bacterium
GTAACGATCAGTTCAAAATGAATCGTGGAAGCTTACGCGAAATCGGTTATACTGCGGTTTATTGCCAACATCTTCCCATGTATCGACGCCTTCCTTGGTTATTCTTAGCAAAAGTAGGTAAAGTTACGAAAATCATCTTACAAAAAGTGAACCTCTAACAGTGGCCACGAGTGCAAAAGTTGAAGCAACCCTGACTCAAGGCCACATTGGAAGAACGCTGGTTCAACTCACTAATCCCATGGTGTGGGGCCTGCTTGCGGTCCTTTCTTTATACCTTGTCGATACCATCTTCATCGCTCAACTAGGAACAGCAGAGCTTGCTGCCATCAGCTTTACCTTTCCCGTTGTCATGCTGATCATGAACTTTTCTTTGGGATTCGCCACCGGAACAAAGTCTCTTGTTTCTCGAGCTATAGGAGTAGGGGACTTTCCCAAGGTGCAACGCATCACAACAAATAGTTTACTGTTGACATTTATCCTCTTGCTATTCTTAACGTTCATCGGACTGTCCACCATGGAGGGGCTATTTTTCGCCATCCATGCCCCTGCTTCACTCCTTCCTCTCATCAAATCCTATATGAGAATTTGGTATGTCGGCTTGCCTATAATGGCCATCCCTATGGTAGGCAACGCCGCCCTCAATGCGGTCGGCGATATGCGATTCCCCGGAATAATGATGTGCTTTGTTTCCTTGTTGAATCTCCTATTGGATCCTCTCCTCATCTTCGGCCTTTGGGGCTTTCCCAAGCTCGGAATGCAGGGGGCGGCTCTAGCGACTATTATCGCCTACTGTGCGGCATGTATCGCCAGTTTATGGGGGCTTGGCGTGAAAAAACACATGCTCACCTACTGCCTTAAGTTTAAGGAAACTATCCATGCCTGGAACGCTATCCTCCGGATCAGCCTCCCTGCCGCAGCATCGCAAATGATTGTACCGCTCACGGGAGCGGTAAACATTTGGATGCTTGCCCATTTCAATTCGGCTGTTGTTGCTGCCTATGGCATCGTTTCCAGGTTGGAAGCTTTTGCTTTAATCATGATTATCGGGCTAAGCAGCAGCCTCGGTGTTTTTGTCGGGCAAAATTGGGGAGCCGGCCAATTCTCCCGTGTTCGTCGGGCGGTTCGCGTCGGTTACCTCTTTGCTATTGCTTGGGGGCTTGCCGTTGCGCTTGTTTTCGCTTTTACCTCTCCTATCATCCCAAAAATGTTCAACGCCGACCCTCAGGTGATGTCGGCAGTTTCTGCCTACTTGCTCATTGTCCCTATTAGCTACGGTGCAACAGGGTGCTTATTCGTCACAAACGCCTTTCTTAATGCTATCGGCAAGTCATTTACCGTAGCGATGATCGCGGTTTTACGCTATTTCTTTCTCTACATCCCCCTCGCAATGATTGCCATGCATCTTTTTGGCCCTATTGGCCTTTTTGCGGTTATTTCATGCGTCAATATCGTCATGGCCATCTCTGTCTATTTCTGGAGTAGGAAATGGGCATGGTTTATACCCAAACAAACTCAAGAATTGGATTTAGTTGGGTATAACGCAAGGTGAATACAGGAGGCATAGCATCAAAAAAAACCAAACGAGAACAAAAGGTCAAGCATGCGTGAAGAATATGATAGTCTAGGAAGTGTATCCGTTCCTGATGATGTGTATTGGGGGGCGCAAACACAGCGTTCTTTACAATATCTTTCAATTGGAAAGGATAGGATGCCCATTGAATTAATTCATGCTTACGGAAGCATAAAAAAAGCGGCAGCATTAGCCAATTGCGATTTAGGTCTGCTGCCTAAAGAAAAAATGGAACTGATCGTGCAGGCGGCTGAAGAAATTGTCAGTGGGAAATTAGATCGACACTTCCCTTTGTACGTTTGGATGACCGGCAGCGGCACCCAGATCAACATGAATGTCAATGAGGTGATTGCTAATAGAGCCATAGAAATGGTCAGTGGAAAATTGGGCAGCAAAGATCCTATCCACCCTAATGATCATGTCAATATGTCTCAATCGACTAACGATACGTTCCCGACAGCAATGCATGTTTCTTGTGCCTTACAAATCCATCGCAAGCTTCTTCCTTCCCTACAGCATCTTCGGGAATGCATTCAGGAAAAAGTGGAGGAATGGAAAGATATTGTCAAAATTGGCCGCACACACTTGCAGGATGCCGTTCCATTAACTTTGGGACAAGAATTTTCGGGATATGAAAAAATGTTAGAGGATAATCTCAAAAGAGTCCGTTTCTCTCTGGAAGACCTCTATCCTCTTGCACTTGGCGGAACTGCTGTAGGAACAGGGATCAATACCCATCCCGATTTTGCAGCGGCAGCCATTGCCTATCTTGCAAAAGAATGGCAGCTGCCTTTCACAACTGCCGAAAATCCATTTGCTATCCAAGGAGCACACGATGCTTTAGTCATGCTAAGCGGCGTACTAAAAACAGTCGCCTGTTCATTGTACAAAATTGCAAATGATATCCGGTTGATTAGCTGCGGCCCAAGGTGCGGCATCCATGAATTAGAATTACCGTCGAACGAGCCGGGATCATCGATTATGCCGGGAAAAGTCAATCCCACTCAGTGTGAAGCTCTGATGATGCTTGCGATTCAAGTGATGAGTCATGACAGTGCCACTACTTTTGGAGGTGCCAGTGGAGACCTGGAGATGAATGTCTATAAACCTTTAATTATCTTTAATCTACTCCAAGCGATTCGCTTGTTGACAGATGGGTGCAGAAATTTTGCCGACTATCTCATCAAAGGAACAAAAGCAAATGAGAAGCAAATCGACCTCTATGTCCACCATTCCCTGATGTTAGTCACAGCGTTGTCTCCGATCATTGGATACGACCAAGCCTCTAAAGCCGCCAACCATGCCTACCGGCATCATTTATCATTGAAAGACGCCTGTGTGGAACTGAAGCTGTTAACAGCAGAAGAATTTGACAAGCACGTCAATCCCCGTGAGATGATCCATCCCAATATAAAAAACGTGAGTTCGACGTAAGAATAGAAGCTCAGGCGTTTAGCTGAAGCCGTGAAAAGAGGCCTAAAAAATGGGTAAATTTTACGAAGGATACGCCATGGGCGAATTGCGATTTTGCGATTTCGGTTGATAATGCGCAGGTACTAGTTTCACCACTCATTTAAAGCATGGTTGTTAGTGTAAAACACAGATTATGATTCGATGAAGGCCATCAACCAACTTTTCCTCATGAAAGTTAATCAGTAATCCAACCTGTAAATTTAGCAATCGCAAATGCGAAAGGGTCTGAGCCTTATCAACAGGATGCACTGCAGTTT
>JBAUVX010000351.1:0-2110 GCA_049583465.1 Waddliaceae bacterium
TTTACGATCGTTCAACCCCGGGAGCTTTCGCGCGGCCCAACCCCTTAATTTAAGCTTGACAGAGCACTAGGGAGAAAAGAACTCAAATTAAGCTGATTCCAAATTTGACGACACCCTCCAGTACCCTGTCAGTAAAAAGTTGACAGTTTTCAGCAGGTCTGATTAAATGCTTCTTAGAATTATGATCCTTATTCTCATCTGTCTTTTGATTACAGTAGGTCAATGGGCAGGTCCTTTCGAAAAAGCGGCAGCTGCTGAAATGATGATCATCCCGGCCTTGGGAGACAATTACATCTATGTCATTCAACAAGACAATCACGCGATTGTCATCGACCCCGGTGATGCACAACCGGTCCTAAAAGCTCTTGATAAAGCAAACCTCGTCGCCACGCATATTCTCAATACCCATCATCATCTCGACCACGTGGGTGGAAATCAAAGAATAAAATCCCTGACCGGGTGTGCCGTTATTGGCCCTGACGATCCCCGCATTCCCGCTCTCGATACCCCTGTTCGCGAAGGGGAAGAATTTACCATTGGGCAATTGACTTTCCAAGTCATCGGCGTCCCCGGCCACACGACGACGCATCTTGCCTTTTATGTCCCGGAAAAACAATGGGTTTTTTCAGGAGATAGCTTATTCACAGGAGGATGCGGCCGGATTTTTGAAGGGACTCCGGCGCAAATGCTCAGCTCCTTGCGAAAACTCATGCAGTTGCCCGGCAACACATTAATCTTCTGCGGACATGAATATACGTTAAAAAACCTGCAGTTTGCCGCTTCCCTAGAACCCGATAATTCCGACATCCGCAGCCGTCTGGAAAGAGTCAGCATGCTGCGCCAAAAGGGAGAAATCACAGTCCCGGAAATCTTGGCAACTGAACTTAAAACCAATCCCTTTTTACGCGTCGATCAACCCGAGCTGAAAAAGGCTCTCAAAATGGAAAATACGACGGATATTGAGGTATTTACAGCAATTCGCTCTATGAAAGACCGCTTCTAAACATCGCATTTGAATAGGATGATTCATCTATGTGGAAAGTCATCTTTTTGATCTGCTCGGCCTATCTCATCATTGTCGTCTTTTTCTACTTCTTCCAACGAAGCATGATTTATCTTCCCGACCAATATTTTCCCTCCCCTGAAGCTGCGGGTGTTCCACAGATGAACGTTGCCTCCTTGCCCACTCAAGACGGACTCGTTCTCCACGCATGGTATCGAGCCCCTAGCGAACCCCGCCTCCCCACTCTGGTGTATTTTCACGGCAATGCAGGAAGCATTGCCGACCGGGCCATGATCGTCAAACCTTTTTTAGACGAGGGATATGGGGTTCTATTAATGACCTATCGCGGTTATAGCGGCAACCCGGGAAAGCCGGATGAACAGGGGCTTTATCAGGATGCCCGAGCTGCAATGAACTTTCTTCACGAAAAAGGTGTGCAAGATCGCTGCATTGTCCTCTATGGAAATTCCATTGGGGCAGCTGTCGCCGTCCAAATAGCGGCAGAATATCCTGTTGCCTTGGTGATCTTACAAGCGCCGTTTACTTCTCTTGCCGATGTCGGTAAGACACATTACCCCTTCTTTCCGGTCAAGTGGCTGGTAAAAGATCAATTCGATTCCATAGCAAAGGCCGGCAACATCGCCGCGCCGGTTTTGATCATCCATGGGGAAAACGACACCATTATCCCACCGGCATTAAGCCATCAATTATTCTTGGCGTTTTCCGAACCCAAACAGATCATCGCGATCTCGAATAGAGGCCATAACGATCTGAACGAACCCGGACTTATCATGCAATTTATTAGAGAACACGTGAACTGCTATCCCTGACCCATCTTTGCCCCTTGCACTTTCGAATTTTCGAAGTTACATTCCCGGCCCCATGATCTGAGCAACCTCTTCAAAATGAAATCAATCTCATGTGATAGCCAACTAACTTCTTCCAATCCCTCCGGCTAGAGAGTCTCCGCCAAGACCATGAATCCCACATTCCGCATGTTGCGCGGGCGATTTCTTCATCTTTTTAATTCTAAGTGGATTACAAAATCTCGATTGGTGACTACAGACCAAGCTTCGATTTTGTAACCCACTTAGAATCAAAAATCTA
>JBAUVX010000352.1:0-8040 GCA_049583465.1 Waddliaceae bacterium
TCAGGCTTCTCGATTTTGGAGAAAATTGCTAGCTCATACGGTGTGTGTCAAACTGAATATGGAATTAGGCAACGAGCCTTTACAGTTTGAAGGTCTCATAACGCATTAACAATTCGCCCATGGGGTAGAATAATCATTCATTACTTGCTTGATGTGTTTATCGGGTGAGGATACTGCGGCCAAGATGACTCGAACATCCACCGAGTTTCCTCGACTAGAACCTGAATCTAGCGCGTCTACCAATTCCGCCATGGCCGCTTGAAGCTCTCTCGCCTGAAGCGAAAGTTCCCTGTTCTACGCTCCCTCTGAGAAGGCAGCTCTCCGGGCCTTTCCCCCCGCCCTTCGGGCGGATCAGTTGATCTTGCCAACGGTAAAGAGGTTAGCAAAAAGGGGCATTTCATCCAAGCCCTAACGACATTCGGACGTACAAATTCTTGAGTTTGTTTGGGGATAATATGAATTTACGGATAGGCTCATCTATCTGTCGACTGATGCATGGTTTCTAAATCATACCTTCTCCTCTTCAGAGAGGCTCGCGCTGTTCTATTTGATGAATGCATTCCAACATTTGTTGAATATTAGATTTTTCAGTGTTAAGATGCTGCCAATAAGTGAAATACCTCTCCTTTTGAGTCAAGACTTGCATCAATTCTCTTTCTATGTTCTGTTGCGCTTGTTGCCAAATATACGATGGTAATTGAGTTTCAAATCTATTCTGGTTCAATTTTATTCTTCCGGTGTATTCGATTAATTGAAGAATACGCATCTGAGATAAACAGTTAGTCTCTTGCATTTCAATGATCTCCAATTTTTTTCCAAGTCGTTCTTTCTGAGAGATGATTTTGAGTATTTGAGTTTTGTTGTCGTTTGATTGATTGGTTTGTTTTTTATGTTTTACTTGAGTTCTTGACCTTTGAAGCTCAGAGTTGGGTTGAACTTGTGGATGTAGTCTTGGACTACCCCCTTTCTTAGGGGTAAATGTACAATCTATCTTGATTTTCCAACATTTTTGACACTTGTGGATTATTTTTCCAAGTTCATCACTTTGCTCAATCAATGGGCTGCATCTAATTTTCTTTTTATGACAATAGTCACAGGCAACATCAACTTTGTTTCTCTGCGGATTGTCCAAGCACTCTTTGTTGATTCTCCAACATCTTTCACATTTTAAAATACCATTCTCCACACCCTTTGGATCAGGGATTCTTTCACTACACTTTAATTTCGTTTTGTTGCAAGGTTGGCAGGCCTCGCCATGCCTCAATCTTTTGCTTTTATTTGAAGTAGATAGGTCAATAGGTTGGTCGTGTTGTGATGTATGATGAATAGATATTGTCATAATTCCTCCATTGTATGGATTATCACGCTTACTTTGCGCTTCTCCTTGCATTAAGGTATCTAAAAATTTAATTTATTAAAAATATCATTAAAGCACATCCCTGTCAACGGTAAAAAAAATGTTAGGTTTTTGTGGAAAAAATCTTGGAGGGGTGCTAAAAGCCCAACTCTTCAATCGCAATAAGTAGTCGTCCCTGAAAAAGTCCTCGCGGCGAAAAAATGCCCTTTTTACAAAAAATGTGTAAACCTCCTCACCTAACCCAAGAGGGGTTAGGCTCGTCAGCTTCCTCATTTTTTGTTTCAAAAATGGCTATTTTTTTTCTCGCGAGTACGGCTGCCTCGTTAAAATTTGCAAGGAAATCAATTAACGTGATTCAAAACATTGCAAATTTTACCTCCTAGCTCTCCTAGGGGGGAGCAGATTTTTCCCTAGGGAGCCTTACTTTTTCAGGCCCGACTAATACCATTTATGAAAAATAACCTTTAGTTTTCATCCAAGATCTTGTACGCAACTGCCGTAACCCGCATCGCTTAAGGACGTCATAGACGCTTGGGAGTGCATAATCAACGCGGAATTTTTCTTTTAGCAATATCTGAATGTCCTGTCCGCGGATTCTGCCTCCCTCTCGAGCCTCTTGTAAGGCCTCTACTTCTTGACGAAATTTCTCTTCTTTTTCGATCGGCAATTTCTTTTTTCTACCGTGGAGGTTTTCCTCCTGCAAACCGGAAATTCCATTTTTTAAGAAGCGCAATAACCATTGACGCAGAGAGGTTAAGCTGATTTGAAACATATTTGCCGCTTCCATTTTTTCTTTTCTCTTCCGGAGATGGCCTAAAGCGAGAAGTCGCATACGCACTCTTGGATGAGGTTCTTTTTTTGCGAGTCGAAAGAAGTCAACTCCTTCTAGTTTGGAAAGTTCGTCGTGTTTTTTGCCCATCTTTAACCGTGTTTCTTGCTGAAATCGGCAATGATAAACTAAAATCTATTTTTCATAAATGGTATAAGTATCCTTGGATTGATCAATGATAATATCGGTCATGTGTTCCACGGTGTTTTTGCTGAAATAGGGGAAGAATATCTGCCGTTTCAACGGCGGTTGCTTAGCGTTTAACCCCCTTTTTTTTAGGTTGACTCTCGCCCCATAGATTTTTGCATTTTCCACGTAGGCAATCGTTTCGATAGAAGTAAAGGGAATAGTGAAGGGGTGTTGGCCTCTTCGATAATAATGCAGGGTGTCATCTGCCATCAAAACCAGCTCGTCCGGATGTTTTTCCAAGCATGTCAGACGGCGATAGGGAATCATGCCTAAGGTAATCAGCCCCAATCCCAAAAAGAAAATAGGAAGCCCCCATCTTGATAGTGTGTGTTCATTCAAGAAAATCGAACCCAAAAGCATGGGGAGAAGCCCGATAGCGGACAACCAAGTGCCCCGCATGAGAATCGTCTTTTTCAAGGAGGGATGAATTGTGCTGCGAAATGTTGCCTTGTCCATCATCGATCTTATGTCTTAACTCCCGTTAATAAGGGTTTTTGAGTTGATTTGCAAAAACAAAAAGGATACACATAGATTTTTGTAAAGCGACAGAGATCCACACATCATGAGCCCCTTTTTCAAGAAAAAAATCGTTTTTTCCTCCATTTTCCTTTTCCTTTTCCTTTTTGTTCTTTACCAGCAGTTTTTTCTCCAAGGCCAAGAAGCCTCGGCTCCTCTTCCGCAGTCAATCCGAGAAGCTCGGGCTGCACTACAATGGGAGGGATGGTTCACTATAGTGATGTTTATCCTTACCTTTATTTGTCTTGTCATCGAGTTTAGACCTCCTGATATCACAATGCTTGCGTGCACAGGAATTTTAGTCATTGTTGGCGTGTTGACCCCTAATCAATTCCTTGAGGGTTTTTCTAATGATATCGTCATGACTATTGCGATGTTATGCATTATCGTCAGGGCAATGGAAGTCAATGGCGTCCTAGAGATTGTGGCCAAAAGAGTGTTGACAAGTTCAAAAAATTTCTATTTGCAAATGTTATCCATGTGCGCTCCGGTTTCTGTCGCTTCGGCTTTCCTCAATAATACACCCATCGTGTTATTGATGACTCCGGTAGTGCGAAAATGGGCGATGAAAAATAAGATGTCGCCCTCCAAATTTTTACTTCCCCTTTCCTATGCCGCTTTGTTTGGCGGAGCTTGCACGCTGATAGGCACATCAACAAACCTCGTTGTTTATGGATTATTGCGCCGGCACTCTCCGGAAGCCGCTTTTAGTTTTTTTGAGTTGGCCTACGTCGGCGTGCCATGCGCCATTGCCGGCTTGCTATATTTGATTTTCTTCGGCCCTTATTTGCTGCCTAGCAGATTGGATCCTACCACTGCGCTCATGGAAGAAACACGAGAATTTACTGCGGAGTTTATTGTTGGCCCCGATTGCCCTTTAGCCAATAAGACCGTTGCTGAGGGAGCTCGGCGGTATTTTCGAAAGGAACTGTTGATTCAGATTGAAAGAAATCATGCTTTCATCGACTCTCCTTCACCCGACCTGGTGATTTTTATTGGCGACAGGCTCGTTTTTGCAGGCGGGATCAATCAAATTGCCGAATTGCATGCAATCAAAGGGTTGGAGTCTCAAGCCGATCCTCATTTCAAGCTCGATGTCACCTCTTCACATTTTTCCGAAATCGTCATTCCTTCCACGTCCTTATTAATAGGAAAAACACTCAGGCAGATCAATTTTCGAAGCAATTACGGAGCCTCTGTCATTGCCGTCTATCGGCAAGGGTGGAGAGTGTTGGGAAATATTCGCGATATTATTTTGCAAGCAGGAGATACCCTCATGCTTCTTTCAGGGGAACCTTGGACTTCCGAGATTTACTCCAACAAGGATTTCTATTACATTCGTCATCACGAGAAGCTCCACGTCTTGGATATCGGCCGAGCGATATTCATCGTCGTCACTCTTGTTGCCATGATCATTTCCGCAACGCTGGGAGTCCCTATTTTAATTGCCAGCTTAGCGGCAGTCTTCCTCCTAATGGTCACTCGCAGCATTTCTATTAAGGAAGCGCAAAATAGCATTATGTGGAATGTTTTATTGCTAATTGCCTGTTCTTTTGCTTTGGGTCGGGCAATGGAAACGACAGGGGTGGCTGATTATTTTGCCGAACTCCTTCTTTCTGTCGTCAGTTCGGCTCCCTATATGCTCATTGGTGGAATTCTACTGGTTACAATTTGTTGCACCGAACTCATCACCAATAACGCTGCTGCGTTAATCCTTTTTCCCATTGCCATCAATGTCGCCAAGCTTGCCGGATACGATTCTCTCGAAGCAATAAAAGCAATCGGAATCACCATAGCCATTGGAGCTTCTTGTGCCTACGCCGTGCCGACGGGATACCAAACACACATGATCGTCTACGGTCCGGGAGGTTACAAATTTTCGGACTTCATGAAGGTAGGAATTTTTATGGACCTCATCATTTGGTCGATAGCAACGACGCTCATTCCAAGATTTTGGCCGCTTAGTCCATGATGGATAAAGCATGGATATCCATTTATTTGCTTGGGGGGATTGGATTGCTATCTTTTGGCGCTCATGCCCTCATTCGAGGCGCCGCTTCACTAGGATTTCGATTAGGGCTGCCCCTTTTAGTGGTTGGTTTGACCATTTTGGGCTATGGAACGGGAATGCCGGAGGTTGTCGTCAGTGTACAAGCGAGCATGGCTGGTAATGGAGATATTGCCATGGGTAATGTCATTGGATCCAATATCGCCAATGTCGGTCTGATTTTGGGAATTACCGCTCTGTTCAGCCCTCCTGCCCTTTCGAAAGAGCAGTTTGGCTATGAGAGTGTCATCCTGCTGGTTGTGACGGGTCTGTTTTTTTTCCTTTTTCTCTTCAGTTCTGAAATCACCAGGGCGATGGGGGTGGTGTTTATTGCAGGGTTGGTCGGCTATACGATTTGGGCTATTTATTACGGATGGCGACAGAAAGGGAAAGAAGAAAGTGCAGAAAAACCTCCAATGATGAACAGCGTATGGAAAGAGTTGCTTTTCATTGGGGTTGGATTTCTTTCCCTTTTTTTTGGTGGAAAATGGTTGCTGCAAGGGGCAATGATTTCAGCAAAATTTTTAGGATTTAGTGAAGCCGTCATCGGGTTGACCGTCGTGGCACTTGGAACGAGTTTGCCCGAGCTTGCCGCATGCCTAGCTTCGGTCATCCATAAGCATGGAGAAGCGGCAATCGGAAATATTGTGGGTTCCAATATTTTTAATATTCTTGGCATCGTTGGTATTGCCAGTGTAGTTAGGCCCATTCAGATAATAGGGATTCATTGGGTAGATTATGCCTTTATGGTATTCTTCACTGTTGTTCTGTGGGGCGTGATTCGCACAGGCTCCACTGTGACCCGCCGAGAAGGAATGTTTTTAATTCTTTGTTATGGGGTGTATCTGATCTATCTCTTAGTGTATGCCTAGTGCTCTGTCAAGCTTAAAATGGGGGATTGAGCTTGACAGAGCACTAGTATCTCAATTCTTGAATTAGAATGGGTATAGCTGATATATGGGGTAGAAGACCTGAAAAAATGTTTCCCACTAGCTGAAATCTCTGCATCTGGGTTAGACTCTAACATTGCGGTTGGAGAAGAGACCATTTCAAATGGATTGCCCTGCCGCTCGAGACTGTTCTAAGCCCCAGCCCTAACGAACAAAAAAGGATGCAGCCCCTACATGAAGAATCGGTGGAAAGCTCTTCTTCTCTTATTGATTTATCTTGCCGGAGTTGTCTTGCTGGTTCGTTTTGGCTATTTGATTTGTGCAGGAAAATGCCACTTGCCTGCAGATCAGTCGCTGATTCTTTCTTTAGACGGGTATCATGACGACAACATCACGAGCATAAAAGAAAAACTGATCCATCGTATTCAAGTTCAGCCTTTTAATTTAATCGCGACAGCACTTTTCGCTTGTGCTATCATCCATACGTTTTTCGCACACTACTTTACCGGCCTTTCTGAAAAAATGCGGCAGAGGAACATTCGCCTCAAGAAAGAACCCTATGACTCTTTTGCCGTCGAAGTCCTTCGTTTTTTGGGCGAAGTCGAAGTTGTCTTTGGCATTTGGGTCATTCCTTTATTCATTGCGATGGCCTTTTCTTACAATTGGAATACATCCGTACAATATATTAATGGCCTCAATTACCTGGAGCCCACATTTGTTGTTGTGATCATGACCCTTGCCTCTACAGGCCCAATCATTAAACTGGCAGAAGATTGTGTTCGATGGGTGGCGAGATTAGGCGGGGAGTCTGCAAGCGTGTGGTGGTGGGTCATCATGACGATCGGCCCGCTTTCAGGATCATTGATCACAGAGCCTGGAGCGATGACGATTTCCGCTTTTCTTTTGAGCAAACAGTTTTATGAGTTGAGGCCTAGCCCTAAACTTTCCTATGCAACCCTTGGCCTCTTGTTCACAAACATTTCTGTTGGAGGAGTGTTTACGAGCTTTGCCGCACCCCCTGTTCTCTTGGTGAGCAAGGCATGGAACTGGGATACCTCGTACATGATGACGAACTTTGGCTGGAAAGCGGTGGTAGGGATTCTATTGGCAAATGCGGTTTACTATGTTCTTTTCAGGTCGGAATTTAAGGTTCTGGAGAAGAGAAAACAAGCGCAACGCAAGGAAGAAAAACAGACGGGGAAAGAGAAAAAGATTCCTTTTTGGATCAGCTTAGTCCATGTGATCTTCTTAGTTTGGACCGTTGCTCATAACCACTATCCGGCGATTTTTGTTGGAGCCTTCCTTTTATTTTTAGGTTTTTATGAAGCCACCCTCCCCTACCAAAAGGTCATTCGATTAAGGCCGCCCGTTTTAGTCGGGTTTTTCCTTGCAGGATTGGTCGCGCACGGAACATTGCAAGGATGGTGGATTGCTCCTCTTCTTGAAAATCTTGACGAAAAACTTTTATTCATTTTCTCAACAATTTTGACTTCATTTAATGATAATGCTGAAATTACGTTCCTTGCAACGCTTATCCCTACTTTTGACGAAGCGATGAAGTATGCTGTTGTCGCCGGAGCCGTAACAGGGGGAGGTTTAACGGTGATTGCCAATGCTCCCAACCCCTCGGGCCAAACAATTCTGAAAAAATATTTTCATCAAGGAATTTCAGCGATCTCTCTTCTTGCCGCAGCCCTCTTTCCTACGATCATCATGGGATTGTGTTTTTACCTATTAAGAACCTGAGCTCCTGAATCTCTTTGGGTTAAAACCCACATTCCGCATGTTGCGCGGGCGATTTCTTCATCTTTTTGATTCTGAGTGGATTACAAAATCTCGATTGGTGACTACAGACCAAGCTTCGATTTTGTAACCCACTTAGAATCAAAAATCTATTGAAATCACCTCCCGCAACATGCGGAATGTGGGTTAAAAGGCAGGCCGGACACTTACTCCGATGCAAGAGAGGGACAATGCGATTAGAGCGATTCATGGTCTTGGTGGAGACTCTCTAACCGGAGGGATTTGGAAGAAGTTAGTTGGCTATCGCATGAGGTCGATTGCTGAGGCAGCGATGAGTCGTTTGAAGCGAATATTTGGAGACACGTTGTTCAGCCGCTTGAGCGAGGTACAGAATGTGGAGCTTCAACTAAAAGGGTTTGTCTTGAATATGATGACCAAAATAGGAATGCCGTCCGGCTGCATGATCTAA